>JANPCW010000279.1:0-2129 GCA_031431155.1 Janthinobacterium sp.
GGCGATGACCCGGGCCACCAGCGCTTCAACTTCCTTCAGGTCTTTAGACTCGGCTGCGGTTATGACGCCCGCTTTCACGGCATCGCCAAATAGTTCCCGCAGGATTACCTTCAGCACTTCCAAGGCGTCGTCCTGTGCCGATGCTTCGAGACAGTGTACAAACGCGACCAGCGTGGCGAGACGTCGTAGCCCTGGCAGGCGCAGAATCGCTTTGGCCTTCGCGGCGCCAGCGAACCGGGCCAGGGCCGCGATCCGCGTGGCGGGAATGCGCGTGGCTGCCGGCAGCCGTATGCCAAGTTCGCGCACCGTTTGCAGGCGCATCAGCGCCAAGCTCATTGACCGGCTGCTGGCCACCACGGGCCCGGCGCGAAGGCGATCCAATTGGGAATTTCGACTGCCACCAGAGGAGACCAGGAGGCCTTCCAACTTTGTATTCTGATCCAGGCTGATCCCGCTGCCAAGCGAACGCCACAACCGCTCCTCGACTCGACTGCGCAAGCGCGCAACATAGCGTTCGAGGGTTGTGCATCCCGGCAGCAACACCTTGTGCGTCACAAGCCATGTCGTCGCCCGTTCAAACAACACGCTTGGCCGGTCGGTGCCGGTCCAGCAAAGGGCGTACAGCCATCGGGTCAAACGGAAGCCGATCAGGGATTCTGTGATCTCGACGTAGCCATAGCGCGCGCGAATCTCTATCGCATGCTGCCAGCGCTGTCGGCCGGTGCTGTATGTGCTCGATTTGTCCGCCATCTCGATGCTCAGTTGCTTGGCCAGTATCTGCAACACGGGTTGCGGCACGGCCAGCGGATCTTCCAAGAACGCGCCCAGGTAGCGCACTGTGCCCAGCTGGACGGCGAAGCCAAGCCGATTGTGCGCCCCGCGCTTCTGCGCGATCAGCGCATGGTCGGTGTCGTCCAGGTGAAAGTACCGGGCGAGGTCATGGGGTGACGGGGAACCGGCGTAGCGGCCATAGTTCTCGCGCTGCGCGTTGGAAAGAAAGCTTACTGGCATCTTTTTCCTGTATGGCGGCAATCAGAGCGTTATGATTTGCCTTGGTGCATGGCCCAAATCCGCTTGACTTGGCTTTGGCTGCACCCGGACAGCTCGGCGGTCTTCTGGATCGTATGACCGGCGGTGCGTAGCGCGACAATACGCAGGTGCGCAGTGGTATCCGCCTTGCGCCCGGCGTACTTGCCTGAGGCCTTGGCGAGCTGCACACCCTGACGCTGCCGCTCCCGCCGCGTCTCGTAGTCGTCACGCGCCATTTGGAGGGCAAGCTTGAGTAGCAATTCCTGCACCGACTCCAGCACGATCCTGGCTACGCCGTCGGCTCCGGCAGCCAAATCAGACAAATCCACGAGACCAGGCACGGCAAGCTTCGCACCTGTGGCGCGAATTGAGCGAACCAATTGCTCAGCCTCGGCCAAGGGCAAACGGCTGATACGGTCGATTTTCTCGGCCACGACCACTTCCCCTGGTTGCAGGTCAGCGATCATGCGTAACAGCTCTGGGCGATCGGCGCGAGCGCCAGACGCCTTTTCACGGTAAACGCCGGCGATGTAATACCCCGCCGCCCGCGCATTGTGTTCAATGTCGGCCTGGCGGGTAAGATCCTGTTCGTCCGTGCTGACGCGAAGGTAGATGCGGGCAACTTTCATGGATGCTAGCCATAATGGGTATACGTCACTTGGCCGACTGTAAAGCAGATGGCCAACAATTACAATCGCAATGTAACTTGGCTACCCGTCATTGAGCTATTCAAATTGGCCAATCTACCCAATTCGCCGGCCACGATAACTGTCGTTTTCAGAAGGCGACTGCACAAGCCTGATGCGTTATGATAATAGTAATTTTTTGATTGAGAAAAGGTACCCATGCGATCCCCAAGCAAGCTGACTTCCAGGCGCAGCGACATATTGGCGCGGCATATCCGTTACTTGCTGCTGATACCTGTCATATTCCTGTCGGGGTGCGTCACGTCGAATCGGACGGATTTGGCGTCAAGGGATTTGCATGACACCCTAAAAATTCTCGCCGACAGGCACCACGTTTGCGGTGTGACGGTGGCGGTCATCAAGAACCGACGGCTTGAAGCTATGGATTCCGCGACCGGTTGCATGCCAGCCTCG
>JANPCW010000280.1:0-2542 GCA_031431155.1 Janthinobacterium sp.
TGAACGGGTACCAGCGCGACACCAATCCCCTGCTCAAGCAAGAGGCCAATCTGGTGACCTTGCCCGATGTGATCACGGCGGTGTCGGCCACCCGCCTGTCGGTGCCGGTCATCATCTCGCGCAAACCGGCCAAGCAAAGCCTGAAGGACGGCTTTTCCGAAAAATCCTTCCTTACCGCCTATAAAGAAGCCGGCTTCAAGACTTACTGGCTGTCGAACCAGATCTCGTTCGGACAGTTCGACACCCCGGTGTCAGTGTTCGCGAAAGAGGCCGATGTGGTCCAGTTCCTGAACCTGGGCGGCTTCACCAACAACTCCAACTTCGATCAGATCCTGTTCGATCCCCTAAAAAACGCAATCGCCGACCCGGCGCCCAAGAAGCTAATCGTGCTCCATACATTGGGCAGCCACTGGAACTACAGTCATCGCTACCCAAAGCAATTCGACAAGTGGCAGCCATCGCTGTTCGGGGTCGACAAGCCGGTGTACACCGATTTGAAGATCAAGCCGCAGCTCAACAACAGCTACGACAGCTCGATCCTGTACACCGACTGGTTCCTGTCGCAGATCATCGCTACCCTCAAGCAGTCGCAGCAACTGACCTCGCTGCTATACGTGGCCGATCACGGTCAGACTCTGTATGACCAGACCTGCAACCTCGCCTTCCACGGCCACAACACCGACTTCGAGTTCCATGTGCCGGCCTTCGTCTGGTACTCGCCCCAGTTCCAGCAACGCTACCCAGGAAAAATTGAGCAACTGGTGCGGAATCGAAAAAAACGGCTGGCAACGGAAAATATTTTCCACACCCTGCTCGATATGGGCGATATTCGGTATGGCAGCGAGCGCCTGGAGTGGAGCATCGTGAACCAGCAGTTCAAGCAGCACAAGCGCTATGTCGACAGCTACGGCTGGACCAATTACGACAACGCCACCATGCGCGGCGATTGCCGCGAAGTGATCGACAAGGGCAAGCCGTTGAAGCGGGAAAAGTGACGCCAACCGGACTGCCAGGTCTTTTTTTCCATCTGTGAGGCGAACCGGGCATCGATCCGGAGCACAGCTGGTAAACTCGCGCCACCTTGCCCTGATCGCCCTCCATGCCCGCCAAATGTTTCGCCCCCTCGCCTTCGGGCTCCGCCACTATTGCCTTTGACCAGCCAGGCCACCCGCCGGCCACCTTCACCGAGCACAAGGGTGTGCGCTTCATGCACCTTGGCAGTTCCTGGGTGCAGGGCGCCATGCGGCTCGCCAAGCCCGATGCGATCGAGCTCGAATACGTGCAAATGATGATGATGTGGACCCTGTTTTGCCCGTCACCACGCCACGTCGTGCAGCTTGGCCTGGGCAGCGCCGCACTCACCAAGTTTTGCTATCACCGCCTGCCGGACGCGCGCGTCACGGCGATCGAGCTCAATCCGAACGTGATCGCGATTTGCCGCGCGCTGTTCGGCCTGCCGCCCAACGATGCGCGCCTCAATGTGCTTGAGATGGATGCGCAGGATTTCGTGATGAATCCGGCCAACCACGGCAGCGTCGATGTGCTGCAGGTCGATTTGTATGACGAGCATGCGCGCGGCCCGGTGCTCGACAGCCCCGCTTTCTACCAGGCCTGCCTGGACTGCCTCACCCCGGACGGGATCATGACCACCAATGTATTCGGCGACTACGCCAACTACGACAAGAATTTGCAAACCATGGAACTGGTGTTCGATGCGGTGGTGTGGCTGCCCGAAGTGCATGACGCCAATATCATCGTGATCGCATTCAAGCGTGCGCCGCAAATCGATTTCAGCGTCCTGTTCGAGCGCGCCGCCACCATCAAGAGCAAGCTGAACCTGCGTGCCAAATCCTGGGTGACCGGCTTGAAATCATGGATGCTTGACCACGACCAGGCCGCGTGAATCCCGGGTCGCCTGGCCACCGATAAGCAAGCGATTCCGCTTGACCCGAGGCCAGCGTTCCATGATGATCAGCCCGGCCAATCCTGCAAGCCATCCCAACTGGCATTGCCAGGTCGATATCGATCAAACACTTGGAGACAACAACATGAAACATTTATTCTTGGCCGCCATGCTGGCGTGCGGCTGCAGCGCAGCAGCACAGGCTGACGATGCGCTCAAAGCTGCACTGGCCGGCAGCCATCGCAGCGCCGCCAACGTGGCGCGCGATGGGGCGCGCCATCCCTATGAAACGCTGACTTTCTTTGGCATCAAGCCAGGCATGACCGTGGTCGAATTGGCCCCCGGCGGCGGTTGGTACACCGAGATCCTGGCGCCCTACCTGCGCAAGGAAGGCAAGCTGATCGCTGCCGGCAACGATCCGGCGTCCGAGAATGACGGCTTGCGCAGAGGTGCGGTCAAATTCCGCAAAAAACTCGATGCCGAGCCCGCAGTCTTCGACAAGGTGCAAGCGGGCGTATTCGAACCGGGCGTCAAGTACGATTACGCCGCCCCCGGCAGTGCCGACCTGGTGCTCACGTTCCGCAACGTGCACAACTGGATCCCGACCGGGGACGCCAAGCTCAAGGCCCTGTTCAAGGG
>JANPCW010000281.1:0-5423 GCA_031431155.1 Janthinobacterium sp.
CCCTGTTGCGGGCCCAGCGCGCACTGCCGGCCGAAGTGACCGAGTTGCCGTCCTACCGCAAGGTCAATCCGGCCGATGCGCCGGTGCTGTTCATGGCGATGACCTCGCCATCGCTGAGCCTGTCCGAGTTGAACGACTACGCCGAGAACCTGATCGCGCCCAGTCTGTCGACCCTGCCGGGCGTGGCCCAGGTGACCGTCAACGGCCAGAAGCGCTTTGCGGTTCGGATCCGGGCCAAGGCCGACCTGATGAACGCGCGCAATTTGACGCTGGAAGAACTGGCCACCGCGCTGCGCGCCGCGAACGCCAATTCGCCGCTCGGAATCCTGGACGGCCCCAGCCAGACCCTGACCATCCAGGGCAATCCGCAACTGATGAAGGCGTCCGAGTTCGCCGAGCTGATCATCGCCACCCGCAACGGCGAACCGGTGCGGGTCAAGGACGTGGCCAGCGTCGAGGATAGTTTTCAGTCGGTCAAGACGGCCGGCAGTTATAACGGCGAACGCTCGATCGTGCTGCTGGTGCAGCGCCAGCCCAATGCGAATACGGTGCAAGTGGTCGACGCGGTGCGCAAGCTGCTGCCGCGCTTCCAGGCGCAGATGCCCGCTTCGATCAAGATCAGCCTGGTCAATGACCGCTCGGTTTCGATCCGCGACGCGATCCATGACGTGAACCTGACCCTGGCGCTGACGGTGCTGCTGGTGGTGCTGGTGATTTTCCTGTTCCTGCGGCGCGCCGCTGCCACTTTCATTCCCGCCATCACGATGCCGATCTCGCTGCTGGGCGCCCTGGCGCTGCTGTACTGGCTCGGCTACAGCCTCGACAACGTTTCCCTGCTCGGGATTACGCTGGCGGTCGGCTTGGTGGTCGACGACGCCATCGTGGTGCTGGAAAATATTGTGCGCCATATCGAGATGGGCAAGAAGCCGGTCCAGGCGGCGTTGATCGGTTCCAGGGAAATGGGTTTTACCATCGTCTCGATTTCCGTCTCGCTGGTGGCCGTGTTCATCCCGATCTTTTTCATGCCGGGCGTGATCGGCTTGCTGTTCCACGAATTTGCGGTGATTGTGGCGCTCTCGGTGCTGGTCTCGGCCGTGGTGTCGCTGACCCTGGTGCCGATGCTTGCGAGCCGCCTGCTGCCGGCCAAGCCACAGGATAGGCATGATGCCGGCGGCGACGATACCTTCATCGGGCGCCACTTCGAAGCCGGATTCACGAAGGTTAAGAATGGCTACGTCAAGACGCTGGACCAGGCGCTGGCGCACCGCAACGTAGTGCTGCTGATCGCACTGCTCACCTTAGTGCTGACGGTCGTGCTGTACGTGACGATCCCCAAGGGCTTCTTTCCGGAAGAGGATCTGGGCCAGATCCAGATCAGCACCGAGGCGGCCGAAGATATCTCGTCGGCGGCCCAGCAGGCGCTGCAAGAGAAAGTGGCGGCGATCGTGATGGCCGATCCGAACGTGCAGGATGTCACGTCGTTTACCAGCGGCGGCAATACCGGGCGCATGTTCGTGGTGCTCAAGCCGCGCGGCCAGCGCGCCAAGATGCCGGTCGTGGTCGACGGCCTGCGCCGTGCGGTGCGCGCGGTGCCGGGCATTTCGGTGTTTTTCCGTCCGATTCAAAACTTGCAGCTGGGCGGGCGCCCGAGCAAGAGCCGCTACCAGTACACCTTGCAAAGCGTCAGTCCGGACGCCTTGAGCGAGTGGGCCGGGAAATTTATCGAACAGATGCGCAGCGACCCGATCTTTCGCGACGTCACCAGCGATTCGCAAAACAAGGGGCTGCAGGCATCGTTGCAAATCGACCGCGACAAGGCCAATATGCTTGGGGTGCAGATCGCCGATGTGCGCAGCGCGCTGTTCATCGCCTTCGGCGAGCGCCAGGTATCGACCATCTATACTTCGAGCGCGAGCTACTCGGTGATCCTGGAGGCGGCCACGGCCGACCGCCAGTTCGACGATGCGCTGGCACGCGTGTCGGTGCGCAGTAAGAGCGGCACCCTGGTCCAGTTGTCGAGCTTCGCGACGGTAACGCGCACCGTGGGGCCGACCTCGGTCAACCACCAGGGCCAACTGCAGGCGATCACGGTGGCGTTCAATCTGGCGCCCGGTGCGCCGCTCGGGGTGGCCACCGACAAGATCGCGAAGATGGGGCGCGACATGAAACTGCCGCCTTCCATCATCACCAAGTACGGCGGCGATGCGGCCGTGTTCCAGGATTCGCAATCGTCCCAGATCATCCTGATCGTGGCCGCGCTAGCCGTGATCTACGTGCTGCTGGGCGTGCTGTACGAGAGCTTTATCCACCCTTTGACGATCCTGGCCGGCTTGCCTTCGGCAGCGGTCGGTGCGCTGTTGACCTTGCGCCTGTTCGGGCTGGACCTGACCATGATCGCCATCATTGGCATCTTGATGCTGATCGGGATCGTCAAGAAGAATGCGATCATGATGATCGACTTCGCCCTGCATGCGCAGCGTAACGAGGGCATGGCGCCGGCCGCCGCGATCCGCCAAGCCTGCATACTGCGTTTTCGCCCGATCATGATGACGACCCTGGCCGCCCTGATGGGCGCGCTGCCGATCGCCCTCGGCCTTGGCGCCGGCGCCGAGTTGCGCCAGCCCTTGGGCTTGGCGGTGGTGGGCGGCCTGCTATTCTCGCAAGTGATCACGCTCTACATCACGCCCGTTATTTATTTGTTCCTCGATAAGTACAGCGGTTCCGGGCCGATGAGCGATCAGGCTCTGGCGGCGTTCGAACCGACTGCTAAGGCCAGCCAGGCGCGGCGCCCGCATGTGATTCGTAGTTGAAGCTGATCGACGCCAGCCGGATTCGGGCGCCAGACACCAGCCCGGGAAACGGGTATCCTGTCGAACCCGGATCCCGTTTCCGATGGATCAATCGCCTGATTCATCCGCTGCACGAGAAAGTTTTATTTATTTTGCAACACACCCATTTACCATCGGCTGAAGCCAGTTCATGCGAGCATTGCGGTCAGCCCATCGCACCGAGCTACGGATCGCGCACCGGCTCGTCCAATCGCTTGGGCGTGGCGATCTCGATCCTGCTGCATGTGCTCGCGCTCATGTTGTTTTTGATGCGCGACAAGAGTCCGGAAAAAAAAGCGCCGCCTCCTGCCGGTGGCGCAAGTATGGTCTATATCGCGCCGCTCCATGACAAGCCCGCGCCCAAGCCGAGCCCGTCCAAGCCGCCGCAGGTGGCCAAGGCCAAGCCTCCTCCCACGAGCCGAAAGAAGCCGCCCGTCCGGCCGACCGAGCCGGAAAAACCGAGCGTGACCGCCCAGGTTGTCCCCGATGCAGTATCGCCGATGGCGAACCCGCCGCCGCTGGAAGACATGGAGTCGCGCATCGCGGCCAGGCGTAAGCAGCGCGCCGAGGTGGCGGCCAGCCAGACCGACAATGCGCCGGCCGAGGAAAGCGAGGACGCGCGCGGCCAGCGTATCGGGCAGGCCAATATCGCGTCGGCGCAGGGGCGCTCAAGCGGTGCGGACCGGAATGATTCGGGTGGCGTATTTTCAGTATTGAACCAGACCTATCAAAGCGCCGACGTGAAATTCCGAGGCTGGAATCTCAACTTCAAGCGTAACTGGTCCCAGCAGGTGCGGGTCGAGCAGGGCGCGGAACTCGATATCGAGAGCGCGATCGTCAAGAAAATGATCGAATTGATCCGCAAGGAAAAGCCGGGCGACTTTGTGTGGGATTCACACCGCCTGGGCCGCCACGTCAACCTGAGCGCGCGGCTGCAAGATACGGCCGAGCTGGAGCGTTTCCTGATGCAGGAATTTTTCCCCGACTACCGGCCGCAAGCACGTTAAACGCTAAGGCATCGCCCAGGCGCTTATGTGTGCGCCTTCAGCAGGCGCGCAATGTCGCGCGCGAAATAGGTCAGCACGCCATCGGCGCCAGCGCGCTTGAAGGACATCATTGCTTCCATCATCGTCTTGTCATGGTCGAGCCAGCCGTTTTGCGCGGCTGCCTTGAGCATCGCGTATTCGCCGCTGACCTGGTAGGCGAAGGTGGGCACGCCGAACGTATCCTTTACGCGGCGAACCACGTCGAGATAGGGCATTCCCGGCTTGACCATCACCATGTCGGCGCCTTCGGCCAGGTCGAGCGCGACTTCGCGCAGCGCTTCGTCGCCATTGGCCGGGTCCATCTGATAGGTATTCTTGTCGCTCTTGCCCAGATTGCCGCTTGATCCGACCGCATCGCGGAACGGACCGTAAAATGCCGACGCATATTTGGCCGAGTAAGCCATGATGCGGGTGTGGATCAGGCGCTTTTGCTCCAGTGCGGCGCGGATGGCGCCGATGCGCCCGTCCATCATGTCCGACGGTGCCACGATGTCCACCCCGGCTTCGGCGTGGTTCAGCGCCTGGCGCGTCAGCATGACGATGGTTTCATCGTTCATCACATAGCCGTTGGCGTCGATCAGGCCATCCTGGCCGTGGCTGGTGTACGGATCGAGCGCGATGTCGGTCAGCACGCCCAGTTCAGGAAAGTGCTGCTTCAAGGCGCGCACCGCGCGCGGTACCAGGCCGTCCGGATTGGCCGCTTCCACGCCGTCGAGCGACTTCAGGGAGACATCGATCACCGGAAACAGCGCCATCACGGGAATGCCCAGGGCGACGCATTCTTCGGCCACACCCAGCAGCAAATCGACCGACAAGCGCTCCACGCCCGGCATCGAGGATACTTGCTGGCGCTGGTTGGCGCCGTCCAGGATGAACACCGGATAGATCAGGTCAGATGCCGTGATCACGTTTTCGCGCATCAGCGCGCGTGAAAACGGGTCGCGCCGCATGCGGCGCAAGCGGATCGCAGGGAAGTTTGCTTGGGTGTTCGAATTTTGCATGGCTTGGGTATCCAGGTGATGAATCAAGTGATCAATTCTGCTCGGGGGCCGCGTCGTCGTCGTCCAGCGCGGCCAGGCCGGTCTGGAGCGCGGCAGCATCGTCCTCGGACAAGCCGGCCAGTTCCATGATCTTGTCGTTCGCTTCGTCAATCCCGATCCGCTTCAGGGCCGAGAACAACTGGGCCGTGAACGGGAACCCCAGGCCGTCTTCATCGACATAGCTGGCCAGACGCGCGCGGGTCTGGCGCAATGCGTTGACCGAGTCGTTGCGGTTCAGCTTGTCGGCTTTGGTCAGGATGCAATGGATCGGTTTGCCCGTGGGGGCGAACCATTCGAGCATCTGGACGTCCAGGTCGGTGAACGGGCGGCGCGAATCCATGATCAGGATCAGGGCGGCCAGTTGCTCGCGCTGCTGCACATAGTCGCCCAGCAGGCGCTGCCAGTGCAATTTGGCCGAGCCGGACACTTCCGCGTAGCCGTAGCCTGGCAAGTCGACCAGTAATACCTCAATTTCGTCGAGGATGGTCTCGTCCTTGCGGTGCTGGGAA
>JANPCW010000282.1:0-5200 GCA_031431155.1 Janthinobacterium sp.
CAATATCACCGCCTGCGTAAGTGCGGCTAGGCCTATGCGGCACACCCGATTTCTCTTAATGACGTCCATTAGATCCGCTGGTCCGATCTTGCCGCGATACAACTTGATGGAACGGGACGCAATTTTGATTGTCGAATTAGAGTTGCGCCGCACGATAATCACATAGAAGTGGTATGAGCAGGCCCCATTAATCCGGGGTGATTCACCTGTCGTGTGTGGGGCACGCTCCGTCTTGTCCGTGTGGACACTGTTTGATATTTCCGCAGCTAAAGGTAGCACGCAATCACGCGTCAACCATAGCGAATCCATAACAGGAGAATAGTGTGACAAAATTAATTGGGATTGCAGGCAGCCTACGTGCAGGCTCGTTCAATGCGGCATTGCTGCGTGCTGCAGCGCAGCTGATGCCTGATGGTGCCAGCCTGGAAATCGCGAGTATCAAAGACATCCCGTTGTACGACGGCGACGTCGAAGCCAGCCAGGGAATTCCGCAACCGGTGACCTCAATGAAGGACCTGATCGCGGCCGCTGACGGACTGCTGCTGGTCACACCCGAATATAATAATGGGATACCCGGCGTTTTCAAGAATGCGATTGACTGGCTGTCGCGACCGCCGGCCGACATCGCGCGCGTATTTGGCAGGCGGCCGGTTGCTGTGATCGGCGCATCGCCCGGCGGCTTCGGCACGATCCTGGCCCAAAATGCCTGGCTGCCGGTGCTGCGGACCCTGGGTACGCGGCCCTGGTTCGACTCACGCCTGATGGTGTCGCGAGCGGGTAACGTGTTCAACGAAAAAGGTGAAATTGTGGACGAGAAAATCAAGGCGCAACTTCAGCAATTCGTTCATGGATTCCTAGATTTCGTGAAATCGTAATGGGTTACGACCTGTGCAATCTGGCGCTGCCAGGAAATATGATCGAGAAGTGCTGACCGGCCGATGTCAAGCCAAGTCCTAAAGCAATCTCAGCATCGCAGCCTTTAACACGCCCGCGGTCTTGTTGACAGAGCCCAGCTTCGCCAGGAAATTGGCGACATGAAAATTGACCGTGCGTTCGGAGATAGTCAGGATATCGCCCACTTCGCCGGAAGTCTTGCCGTCAGCGGTCCAGCGCGACACTTCAATTTCACGGACCGTCAATACGATGCCGGCGGCTTGCGGTTTCATGGCGATCAAGCGCCCCAAGCCTTCGCGGGCGGCCTGGGCCAGCCAGTACATCTTGATCAGATTCTGGCGCAGTTCGGCCGCCGAAAGGGGCCGTGCGAGTGGGCCAGCCTGGCTAACCGGCGGCGACTTTGGCGTCGAGGGATCCGTACTGGCCGTCGTTTTTGTCCTGAGCGCTGGTATTGTCTTGCTCGCGCGCGTGAACATGAGTCATATCATTGCGTCAGTGCACCCGGCGGAAGGCGCAAGCGGGGGCGCCGAGCCTTTTCCGCCCTACTTTGGAATAGCTCATTCGCGCCGCGCGCTGCGTAAGCTCCAGATAGATGCAGCGCTAGACTAGGCTACAGCGCGGTTCTCAACGAAAACAGTTCCGGGAACAGTACCACGTCGAGCATTTTGCGCAGGTAACTGACGCCGGCCGTGCCGCCGGTGCCGGTCTTGAAGCCGATGATGCGCTCGACCGTGGTCACATGGCGGAAACGCCAGAAACGGAACGCGGTTTCCAGGTCGACCAGTTTTTCGGCAAGTTCGTACAAGGCCCAGTGCCTGGTCGGGTCCTGGTAGACGGCGAGCCAGGCCGCCTTGACCGATTCATCCTGCGCGGTGGGCAAGGTCCAGTCGGCGGCCAGGCGTTCGGGCGCGATCGGAAAGCCTTGGCGTGCCAACAGCAGGATCGCTTCGTCGTACACCGACGGCATGCGCAACGCCGCGTCGAGCAGGGCGTACGGTTCGGGCGCCGTGCTGTGGACCTCGAGCAGGGCCGCGTTCTTGTTCCCCAGGATGAACTCGAATTCACGGTACTGGTACGACTGGAAGCCCGACGACGCGCCCAGGAACGGGCGGATCGCCGTGTATTCGGGCGGCGTCATGGTCGCCAGCACGTCCCAGGCATGCACCAGCTGATCCATGATGCGCGCCACGCGCGCCAGCATCTTGAACGCCGGCGCCAGTTCATTCGCCTTCAGGTTTTCACGCACGGCATGCATCTCGTGCAGCATCAGCTTCATCCACAGTTCACTGGTCTGGTGCTGCACGATGAACAGCATTTCGTTGTGATTGGGCGAGCGCGGATGCTGGGCCGACAGTATCTGGTCCAGCGCCAGATAGTCGCCATAGCTCATCGCTTCGCTGAAGTTCATTTTTGCGCCATGCCAGGCGCCGGGGGTGGTTTTTTCGGTGGTCATGCTGGTTCTTCCTGATGGTTCTCGGGGGTTTTTCTGGGGCGTCTCAGGTGACCGCGTCGCGTGCGGCCGCTATGTCGAAGGCTTGTCCATCCAGGATTTGCTTGAGGATGTCGACCGCGTCCCACACATCGACAAAGCGGGTGTAAAGGGGCGTGAACCCGAAGCGCATGATGGCTGGCTCGCGATAGTCGCCGATCACCCCACGCCCGATCAGCGCCTGCATCACGGCATAGCCATGGGGATGGGTCAGGCTGACCTGGCTGCCGCGCTGTGCATGGGCGCGCGGCGTGGCCAGGCCCAGCGGATGACCGCCGCAGCGCGCCTCGACCAGCTCGATGAACAGGTCGGTCAGGGCCAGCGATTTGGCGCGGATAGCGGCCATGTCGGTCTGGGCGAAGATGTCGAGGCCGCACTCGACCAGTGCCAGCGAGACGATGGGCTGGGTGCCGCATAGGGCGCGCGCGATGCCGTCGGCCGCTACGAAGTCAGGCTGCATCGCAAACGGGGTCGCATGGCCCCACCAGCCGGACAGCGGTTGCCGGAAGCTGACCTGGTGGCGCTTTGGCACCCAGATAAACGCCGGCGCGCCGGGTCCGCCGTTCAGGTACTTATAGGTGCAGCCGACGGCCAGATCGGCGCCGCTGCGATTGAGTTCGAGCGGGACGGCGCCGGCCGAATGGGCCAAATCCCAAACGATGAGCGCGCCCTGCGCATGGGCGTGCGCGCTGAGCGTGGACATGTCGTGCTGATAGCCGGTGCGGTAATTGATATGGGTCAGCATGACGACGGCGCAGTCGCCATCGATGGCCGCCGGCAGCTGTTCGGCGCTGTCGATCAGCTTGACTGTATAGCCGCGTGCCAGCCAGCTGCTCAAGCCCTGCGCCATATAGATGTCGGTCGGGAAGTTGGCGCGCTCGGTGACGATGACACGGCGCTCGGCGGTCGCAGGATCGCTGGCCTGGATCATCAGTGCGGCGGCCAGCGCCTTGAACAGGTTGATCGAGGTCGAGTCGGTGACCACCACTTCACCCTGGTCGGCGCCGAGCATGGGGGCCAGCAGCTCGCCCAGGCGTATGGGCAGCGCAAACCAGCCGGCCGTGTTCCAGCTGCGGATCAAGTCGTTGCCCCATTCACGCGCGATGACCTCTTGCGCCCGGGCCAGTGCGGCCTTGGGGCGCGCGCCCAGCGAATTGCCGTCGAGGTAGATCACGCCGTCAGGCAGCTCGAATTGATTGCGAAGCGGGGCCAGCTTGTCGTTCGCATCGCGGGCGATCCAGTCCTCGCGGGTGCTGATTGTGCTCATCGTGCTCATTGCGCCGCCTTGCCCGGCAGTTCGCGCAAAATCGCGCGCACCGGACTGGCATCCATTCCGGCCAGTTTCAAGGGCAGGGCGATCAATTCGTAGTCGCCTTCGGGCACGTCATCGAGCACGATGCCTTCCAAAATCGCCATGTTGTGAACGCGCACAGCGTGGTGCGCGTCCAGGGTCTTGGAGTCTTGCGGGTCGAGCGAGGCGGAGTCGATGCCGATCAGGGTCACGCCCAAGCCGGCCAGCTTGGCGATCGTGGCTGGCGCGACTGCGGCAAAGGCCGCGTCCCATTCCATTAGCGGGGCGCGCTGGTAGGTGCGCAGCAGGACGCGCGGCGGCACGCCAGCCAGGGCATGTTCGATGTCGCTTACCAGAATCAGGCGGCTGCCGATGCAGTGAATCACGCGGCAGGTCCCCAGGTACGGCGCCAGCCCGACGCCATCGATGCTCAAGCCGTGCGGATCGTAATGGGATGGCGCGTCGGTATGGGCGCCCAGGTGGGTTGTCATGGTCATGCGGCTGACGTGAACCGGGCAATCGGCGCCGATCTCCCATGTCGGGCTCGCCTCAAAACGGGTGTCGCCGGGCCAGACCGGTGTTTGCGCCGAGAGCGTGGGGCTGATGTCCCATAGGGTAGGTGATTGCATGCAAGGCCTTTAGATTGCTTGAAGCGTCATATACGAGAAACCCTAAAATCGGCTTCGTCATTCCCGCGCACCCGGGAATCCATACTACACGGGCCAGGTAGCGCATTATGGATCTCCGCGTTCGCGGGGACGACGGTTTTTTTTGCTACGGTCATAAGAGCTTGCAGCGCACTCTCCGCTTACTTTCACCTTTTTTGAAAATATATCGAAAAAAAGCTAAAGTTCTCCGGTTGCCGGCCGTTACAGGTATAAGACAAGAAAAGGGGTGCCCTCAAAAATATTTCGGAAAACCCTAAAGTTCCTGAAAACAAGGCAGTAAAGACTTCATGGCCTGAACTTTAGATTGATCGAATATTTTTCATTTCAGCCCTAAAGTTTTGCTAACGCTTGCCGTTATAGGTAGTAGAAGTGAATTTGAGCAAGAAATATTTCTTGCAACGGAGCTTGGAGTTTCCGACTTTCTAGCCTCCAAATTGCGCCCCGCCACGGGCGTGCGACCATGACCGGATAGTGTTTGTCAGACAAACGCTTACAGGTCACGCCTGCGTTTCTCCGACGCAAAATACAGCCGCCAGCCTATTCCACAATCTTTCTCCTGCATCCAAAATGTATCTCACTGGCAATACGAAGCGAAGCGCCAGATTTCAACGGATCGAGGAGATGGAAATGACTGCAAACGACATGATGGCTGAAATTCGGGACGCAAACCTGAGCTACTTGATGCTGGCCCAGCAGATGATTCGGTCGGATAAGGTCACCGCCATTTTCCGCCTCGGCATCGGCCAGGACATCGCAGACCTGATCGAGCGCATGAGCAATGCCCAGATCTTGAAGTTGGCCGGTGGTAATATGATGTTGGCGCGTTTCCGCTTTGACGACAGCGCGATCCTCTCGATG
>JANPCW010000283.1:0-4035 GCA_031431155.1 Janthinobacterium sp.
CATTCCGGCCTTTTCCATCGCCTCCAGCAGGCGGGCGGCGCGGTTGTAGCCGATGCGCAAATGACGCTGCACCAGCGAAATGGAAGCCTTGCGGTTCTTGAGCACAATGCCGACAGCCTGGTCGTACAGCGCATCGGCCTCACCCCCGGCCACGCCCTCGCCGCCCGGCGCGCCATCCTCGCCACCCTCGCCACCCTCGAGCGTGCCGCCTTCGAGGATGCCGTCAATATAATTGGGCTCGCCCTGCTCCTTGAGGTACTTGACCACCCGGTGCACCTCCTCGTCCGAGACAAACGCGCCATGCACCCGAACCGGCAATCCGGTACCGGGCGGCATGTACAGCATATCGCCCATCCCCAGCAGAGCTTCCGCACCCATCTGGTCGAGAATCGTGCGCGAGTCGATCTTGGAGGAGACTTGGAACGCGATCCGGGTTGGGATGTTTGCCTTGATTAGGCCGGTAATTACGTCTACAGATGGGCGCTGTGTCGCCAGAATCAAGTGCAAACCTGCTGCGCGCGCTTTTTGCGCGATGCGGGCGATCAATTCCTCGACTTTTTTGCCCACCACCATCATCAAGTCGGCCAACTCATCGATGATGATGACGATCGTCGGCAGCTTTTCCAGCGGCTCAGGCGAATCGGGCGTCAGGCTGAACGGATTCGGGATGTGCTCTTCGCGTTTCTTCGCTTCGGCGATCTTGACGTTGTAGCCGGCCAGATTGCGCACGCCCAGCTTGCTCATGAGCTTGTAGCGCCGTTCCATCTCGTTGACCGCCCAGTTGAGCGCATGGCCGGCCTGGCGCATGTCGGTCACTACGGGCGCCAGCAAATGGGGGATACCCTCATAGACCGACATTTCCAGCATTTTCGGGTCGATCAGGATCAGGCGCACGTCCAGCGGATCCGATTTGTACAGCAGCGACAGGATGGTCGCATTGATCCCGACCGATTTACCGGAACCGGTGGTACCGGCCACCAGCAGGTGCGGCATCTTGGCCAGGTCGGCCACCACCGGTTTGCCGGCGATGTCCTTGCCCAGCGCAATGGTGAGGCTGGAAACCCCGTCGTTATAGACCTTGGAACCGACGATTTCGGACAGGCGCACGATCTGGCGTTTCGGGTTCGGCAGCTCAAGGGCCATGCAATTTTTGCCGGGGATGGTTTCCACCACCCGGATCGAGGTCAGCGACAGCGAGCGCGCCAGGTCGCGCGCCAGGCCCACGATCTGGCTGCCCTTGACCCCGGTGGCCGGCTCGATTTCATAGCGCGTGACAACCGGGCCCGGATAGGCGGCCACCACCTTGGCGTCCACCCCGAAGTCGGACAGCTTTTTCTCGATCAGGCGGCTGGTAAATTCCAGGGTCTCGACCGACACGGTTTCCTGCACCGGCGGCGCCTCATCGAGCAGGGCCAGCGGCGGCAAGTTCGAATCGGGCATGTCCTGGAACAGTGCGCCCTGCTTTTCCTTCTGCGAGCGCTCCGACTTAACCACGGCCACCAGTTGCGGCTCGAACTTGACGGGCGGCGCCGCCACGTGCTTTTCGACATGCTTGGCGCGCTCATGCACCACTACCTCGTCGCGCTTGACGGTCGCCACTTCCCCCTCGCGCCGGTCTTGCCGGTCCTGATAACGAAGGCGGAACCAGTCGATCGCGCCGTCGAGCGCGGCACCGATGCGCTCGGCCACGCCCAGCCATGACACATGGAAGAACAGGCTAAAACCAAGGCCAAACAGCAGCAACAGGAACAAGGTGGCGCCGGTAAACCCAAAGGCGACATTGGACGAACGGCCGATCAACTGGCCAAGCACGCCACCCGGGGCGCCGGGCAATTGCACGTGTAAGGAGTGCAGGCGCAGATATTCGAGACCGACGCTGCCGATGAACAACAAGACAAAGCCGGCGCCGCGAATGATGCCTTCGTGCTGATGCTCGGGCTCGGCGTCGTTTTTCAACACGAAGGTTTGGGTCAGCCGGCGGTAGCCGTTCCAGACCAGCCGCAGCAGGCCTACGCACCACCACCAGGCGGAAAATCCGAAAATGAACAGCAGCAGATCGGCCAGCCAGGCACCGGTCCGTCCGCCCAGGTTCGCCACCTTGAAGACCACGTTCTCATGCGACCAGGCCGGATCGCCCTTGGTATAGCTGAGCAAAATCAGCACAAAATACAGGCCCAGCGCGGCCAGCGCGAACCAGCGCGCTTCCGACAGCAGGCGCACCAGACGGTTCGGCAGGGGCTGGCGTTCGGTGACCTTGCGGGTATAGCTTGGGGAGGTGGGTTGGCTAGTCTTAGTCATACTTTAGTCATACTTGCTTGCAAAACACGATAAGCGGACATTCTAAGCCATATCACGCTGACAAGGATCACGATTCGTCCTCACTGGCTGCTTCGACTATAATCTTGACTGGTCCCATTTCGGACCGGCCCACACATCGAAACCACTCTATGACCACTACCAAACACGCCCGCGTCCTCATTCTTGGCTCCGGCCCAGCCGGCTACAGCGCCGCAGTGTACGCCGCGCGCGCCAACCTCAAGCCGATGCTGGTGACCGGCGTCGAGCAAGGCGGCCAATTGATGACCACGACCGACGTGGAAAACTGGCCGGCCGACCCGATGGGCGTGCAAGGCCCGGAATTGATGCAGCGCTTCTTGCAACACGCGCAACGTTTTAATACGGACATCATTTTCGACCATATCCACACCGCCAAGCTGACCGAAAAGCCGATCCGGCTGATCGGCGACAGTCATGAATATACCTGCGACGCATTGATCATCTCGACCGGCGCCTCGGCCCAGTACCTTGGCCTGGAGTCGGAAACGGCATTCATGGGCAAGGGCGTGTCGGCCTGCGCCACCTGCGATGGTTTCTTTTACCGCGGCCGCGATGTGGCGGTGGTGGGCGGGGGTAACACCGCAGTCGAAGAAGCGCTGTATCTGTCGAACATCGCCTCCAAGGTCACCCTGGTGCACCGGCGCGACAAATTCCGCGCCGAGCCGATCCTGGTCGACCGTCTCAACGCCAAGGTCGCCGAAGGCAAGATCGAGATCAAGTACAACCATACACTCGACGAAGTGACCGGCGACGCCAGCGGCGTGACCGGGATGAACATCAAGTCCAGCATCGACGGCAGCATCACGCCCGTGACCCTGCATGGCGTGTTCATCGCGATCGGGCACAAGCCCAATACCGGCATTTTTGAAGGCCAGCTCGACATGAAGAACGGCTATATCAGCACCAAGACCGGCTTGGAAGGGATGGCAACGGCCACCAACATTGCGGGCGTGTTCGCCGCCGGCGATGTGCAAGACCATGTGTACCGTCAGGCGATCACCAGCGCCGGCACCGGTTGCATGGCCGCGCTCGACGCCCAGCGTTACCTGGAAAGCATGGAAGACTGAGTCGACTCACTCGCCCAATATTCCAATGGCATCCATGAAAGACTTCGCCGACCTGAAATCCCTGCGCAAGACGCTCAAGGAACAGGAAAACGCGCGCGCCGTGGCCAGTGCCGAGCGGATCAAGCGCGCGCAGGTGGCCGAGCATGAAACAAATTTGTTTCGCAACAGCGTAGGCAAGGTCGCGCCCCTGCCCTCGCACGATAAACTGCTGCCAAAAGCCTCACCGGGCACGCCGTTGACAGCGCGCCAGCAGATCGAGGACGACCAGCAAGTGTTGCAGGAATCGCTGTCGGACCTGTTTGAAGTGGATCAATTGCTCGACGACGATCCCAACCTGTCCTACACGCGTAGCGGCGTCGGTCCCGACGTGGTGCGCAAGCTGCGCAAGAACCATTGGCCGGTCCAGGACGAATTCGACCTGCACGGACTGCGGCGCGATGCAGCGCGCGATGGTCTGGGCGAATTCCTGCGCCAGGCGAACCGCCGCCATCTGCGCTGCGTGCGCATTATCCACGGCAAGGGCCTGGGCTCGGCCCGCCAGGAACCGGTGCTCAAGTCGATGGTGCACAGCTGGCTGGTGCAAAAAGACGAAGTGATCGCGTTCTGCGTGGCCCATCTATCCGAGGGCGGC
>JANPCW010000284.1:0-5803 GCA_031431155.1 Janthinobacterium sp.
GGATTGACTGCGCCACGCTTGCTGCCCGCGAGGCCGACAACCAACGTGGCAATCCAGGAAGTGTCTTCGAATATGACTTGGACTATGCGTTCGAGGACACACTTGAGCCGGTATCACTTCGATTTCCCGTTGACGCAAATCACCATACACTTTCCCACTGGCCAGCATTCTTCTATGACCTGATCCCTCAAGGCCGCGGCCGCAAATTTCTCCTCGGGCAACTTGATTTGGTCGATGGCCCAGGAGCGGACTTTCCGCTGGTTTGCGCGGGGGCGTTTAATCCGATCGGCCGTGTGCGCGTCGCTGAATCGGTTGGGTATTTCGATCAGCATATTCAACGTCATGATGCGCGCGGAATGGATAAGGGCTTCACCCTGGAAGAAATCGTCGAACGTGGCGAAGCTTTTCATGAGCGAATGATGACACATAGCATGTTGGCGGCAGGCACAACCGGGGTCCAGGGGGCGGCTCCAAAATACCTGTTGACGATGGATCGGCAGGGCCTGTGGCATGCTGATGGGGCGCTGCCCGACGCGCAGGCGGCGTCCCATTTCATCATAAAGCGACCACGGGGCACTTCTGAGGCAGACAAAAAGGTCTTGAAGAATGAGGCTGCATACATGCGTGTAGCGGCGGCAATGGGCATCCGGACCCATGGCATGCTTGAACGCCATGACGACTCGTTATTTATTCCTCGGTTTGATCGCCTTGTCGAGAACGGGAAAGTGATTCGCTTGCACCAGGAAAGCGCTGCTTCCTTAGCTGGGCTCGTTGGCTTTGATGCACGGCCGAGCCAATTCGAGCTTCTGAATGCGCTTCGAAGGTTCGTGACCGACAAGACCGGCGACACCATAGAATTTCTGAAGCGTGACGTTTTGAATCTGGCCATGCGGAACACGGACAACCATGCACGCAACACGGCGGTGCAGAAGGTAGGGCACGAAGTGCGCCTGACACCACTTTTTGATTTCGCGCCAATGTACCTAGACCCCGAAGGAATCTCGCGCGCTGCGCGCTGGTATCACCCAGCCACCAAACAGGAGCTCACCGAATGGCGCGATGTGATCGCCGCGCTTGAGCTTGAGGATGGTGAAGCTGATCGCATATCACTCGAGCTGTGCAATTTTGGCGAGCAGATGAAAGAACTGAGCAATCATATGAACCACGCTGGCGTAGATGACGACATGATCATCTTTCTGAGACCAAACATCGAAGAGCAAATCCGGCAGTTACGTTCGCTTGGAGATACTAAGTGAAGCCGCGTAAGAAGCAAATTGACAAGGAGGCTGCCCGACAGCTCCGAGCAGAGCTTTACGATGCAATTAATCGAGGCGAGCTAAGCATCCAAGAGACGGCGAAAAGGATGCGCAAAATATCCCGCTTAACTCAATCTGAGTTTGCTATTCACCGTGGAGTGAGTGCCAAAGTGATCAAGGAAATAGAGCGAGGCGTTGGAAATCCTACGGTCAACACTCTTAACCGGATCGGACAGTTCTTCGGTCTCGAAGTCGCATTCGTGCGTTCCGAAAGATTGCGAGCTCCCGAAGGTCAGGTAAGCTCTGTCGCAGCAATTCAGGATGCAGCGCTCCCAAGTTCGGTCGCGGTTTCGCGTCGACTTGTGGAAGAGCTGGAGAATATTAAGAAGATGGTGGCTCCGCCTAAGGCGTTGCGGGACGCGCTAAACAATATGGAGGCGGAACTTAACGTTATCCGAGAGGCTCAGAGGATCGTTGTGCAGACTGAAGGGCACCGTCATGTTGGGCCACAATCAACGGAACTTGAACGCGCAATAAAAGGAATCGATACCGAACTGAGAGCAGTACAAGAGGCGCGCAATATCATCGAGTCGGCCGAGAAAATACAGCGGCAGATTTTACCGCCACCCGCGTTGACGAAATGGTTGGCTGACATTGACGCGGCCAACAAACTGCTAACACCTCTGGATCGAGCATCTGAGCCATGGCGTGCGCTGTTGAGAGAAAAATAGACCGACTTGCCAACGTTGTGAATGGCTTTCCAAAAGCGCCGGAATCTGGCTGCGCGCGCTTTGGGTGGATTGAAAAATCCAAAATTTATGCATAGGGCCGCTGGGAGGCTTCTCTCCCAGGGGCAGTCCGCGACAGCGCGGGGTTTGGGGCAGCGCCCCAAGGCATAAATAAGCGCGCATTCGCAGCCGGATTGCGGCGCATTTGCAAAGCCGCTAACAGCCATTCCCCTTGAAACCGAGGCGCAGATTGTGCGGCTCTACCATGCGGAAAAGTGGCGCAAGGGGACGATCGCCCGGCAACTGGCTATCCATCACTACGCGGTGGAACGGGTCCTGCGCAAGGCTGGCCTGATCGAGAGCGCGCGCGTGGGGCGATCGCCCCTGTTCGAGCCCTACTTGCCATTCGTTCTCCAGACGCTGGAGAATTATCCGACCCTCACGGCCAGCCGCTTGTATGGCATGGTGCGCGAGCGCGGCTACCAGGGCGCGCCGGATTATTTCCGCCATCTGATTGCCCGGCACCGCCCGCGTCCGGCGGCCGAGGCTTATCTGCGCCTGCGCACGCTGGCCGGAGAACAGGGACAATGCGACTGTGCTTCATTCTCGCACCTGACGATCGGCCGCGCGCGCTGGCCATTGATGGCCTTCGTCATCGTACTGTCCTATTCGCGCCGCATCTTCCTGCGCTTCTTTCTCAATGCGCGCATGGAAAACTTCCTGCGCGGCCATGTGGGCGCGTTCAGTGCGTTCGGGGGGATGCCCCCGCGTGATTCTTTACGATAATTTGAAAAGCGCCGTGCTGGAGCGGCAGGGACAGGTGATCCGCTTTCATCCCACGCGGCTGGACTTGTCCAGCCACTACCGCTACGAGGCGCGGCCGGTGGCGCCCTACCGCGGCTCGGAGAAAGGCCGGGTCGAGCGCGCCATCCGCTACATCCGCGACGCGTTCTTCGCCGCGCGCCGGTTTCGTGACCTGGCCGATCTGAACGCACAGGCCGAGGCGTGGAGCCAGGGCCAGGCGGCGGATCGTCCCTGCCCGGAAGACAAAATGATGTCGGTGCGCGCGGCCTTTCTGCTCGAGCAGCCGCATTTGCTGCCCTTGCCGGACAACCCCTTCCCCTGCGACGAACGGGTCGAAGTCCAGGCCGGCAAGACGCCGTATGTGCGCTTTGATCTGAACGATTACTCGATCCCGTCCACGCATGTGATGCGGACCCTCACGGTCCATGCCAGCGAAGACCAGGTGCGCGTACTCGATGGCGGGCAAGTGATTTCCTGTCTCGCTCGCAGCTATGACAAAGGGGCGCAGATTGAGGAACCGGCGCATATTGCCGAACTGATTGAGCGCAAACGCCAGGCCCGTCACCACCGCGGCATCGACCGGCTGGCCCGCGCGGCGCCCGCCAGTACCGAATTGCTTGAGCAAGCGGCCAAGCGCAGCGGCAACCTGGGCACCATCACGGCAGCCTTGCTGCGTCTACTGGAACGCTTTGGCGCGACCCAATTGCAGGCCTCCATTCTGGAGGCGCTGGGCCGGGATGCGCCCCATCCGAACGCCGTGCGGCTGGCGCTCGAACGGCGGCGTGAAGAACGCCACGAGGCGCCGCCGGTGTCCATGCTGTTGCCCGAACATATCGTTGCACGCGACGTGCCGGTGACCAATCACCGTCTCGACAGTTATGACCAACTGACCAAGGAGGAACCGGACGATGAACAACCTTGACACGCTGCGCCAGCGCGCCGAAGCCTTGCATCTGCACGGCTTGCTGGCGCATTGGCAGGAGGTGGCCAGTGCCGACTGGACTGAAAAGCTGGTGCAGTGGGAAGAGGACGGTCGCACCCAGCACAGCCTGGAGCGACGCATCAAGAATGCGCACCTCGGACGTTTCAAGCCCTTGTGCGACTTCGACTGGACCTGGCCCAAGCGCTGCGATCGCGGCGCCATCGAGGCCCTGATGTCGCTCGACTTCCTGCGCGAGGCGGCCAACGCGGTACTGGTCGGGCCGAACGGCGTCGGCAAGACCATGCTGGCGCAAAACATCGGCCATCAGGCCCTCATCCACGGACACACCGTGCTGTTTACCAGCGCCGGCCATTTGCTGGGCGACATGGCGGCACTCGACAGCGATTCCGCCTTGCGCAGCCGCCTGAACTACTACACCCGGCCCGATTTGCTCTTGATTGATGAAGTCGGCTATTTATCGTATTCCAACCGCCATGCCGACCTGCTGTTCGAGTTGATCAGCCGTCGCTACCAATCTAAAAGCACCGTCGTTACGACCAATCGTTTTTGCGCTGCAGCGCATAAACGATTCTGCAGGCGACGAAAGATCTGCGAAAAGTCTCCCTCTGGCTTGGACGCGCCAACATGCAAACGACGGAAATGTATACGCGCGTCGATCCATCAGTAAAGCTGGAAGCGCTTGAGTCCGTCATAGCGCCAAGGCTTCGTTCTGGACGCTTCAAAGCGACAGATCAACTGATCGCCTCTCTCAATGCCCATGCCGTTATGCGCAGAGAAAAGCCAAGGAAATAGTGCGGCATCGCGGCCCCCGCTCAGGGGGCTCCGCGTAACAATATGCTCTGCATTAAACAAACCATTCGCAAGCTGGTCCGAGGTGTTCCCTAATGCCGCCTGCGTCGTCTCGCTGGTGGACCGCTTCGTGCATCACGCCGAGATCGTTTCCCTTGAGGGCGACTCGTATCGTCTCAAGGAAGCGCGCGAGCGCGCCGAGCAGCAAACCCGAAAACGCAAATCCAAGCGCTGAGCCCGTCATGAAAATACGCCATCTACAACTGCCGTCGGGCATCACGCAAGGCATCCCATTGCTCATTGAGGCCAACTGGAGCACGGAGCAAGCCATTGCCGTCGTTGAACTGCTCGACGATTTGCGCGAACAAATCTGGCGTCACTATGAGCTGCAACTCCACACGCTCTTGCGCGAGGATCGCGTTCAAGAAAAAAACGTCGGCGCACGGCCGATGGGCATCCCAACATCGACGGCGAACCGTTCTGACGGCCGGCGGTCGCGCGACCAGATCGGCGACATCGAAACGTGGGCACCACCGTGCAACTTTACCGCGAACGCGGGGGGGCTGGACAATCTCATCCTGACCGGCGAACCGGCCTTGACCGCCGGCATGGTCAAGGTCGCCCGTCTCGCCGAGAACTGGAAAAACCATCCCGAACTGACTTGGTAGGTTTGGCCTGTCGATCTGGAGCAGATGGCCACGCCATCTGCCAAGCCGACAAAGGAACACCGCTCACACTGAAACAGGCCCTGCGGCCTTAATGCGCGGTTTCAAAGCCAGATTTAGGCGCTATTACGAAGTCGCTAACAACCCGCAAGCCGCAGACCATGCGCGCCTGGGCTTGTCTGGAGAACGGGCCAATTCGACCGATACGGATTAATGGCCGCTTGGCGTGGTCTGTGGCTGAGATACGGCGCCTGCTACATGGGGAATAGCTATAAATAAGGTCAAGCCTGGGTATAAAAAGCCCGCTCGGGGCGGACTATAGGCGAAGTTTGTGGCCTACTGCACATGTGAAAGGGTGACCTGAGAGGGTGACCTGTATTTAAGTGGGGTTCTGGACCCGTCTAATCATCGCCGCGACTGAGTTTGACAATCCTGACGGGACCATCTCGATTTCAGGGTGAGCATTTTGAAACACTCGAAAAACCTCATCTGCAAAGGCCTGACCAATATCCTCAACACCAGCGAAGTCTAAGATGATGGTCTGGAAGCGCTCGAAGCGTCTTGTCAAACGTTTGGCCTGGGATCTTGACACCAGTTTCTCGTCCTCATACGCAACCT
>JANPCW010000285.1:0-1523 GCA_031431155.1 Janthinobacterium sp.
ACCTGCCCGCCGGTCACCTGCGGATCGGCGACGGCAGACAGCGGTATTGAACTAAAGCCAGTGATCGAGACGCCGGGGCTGACGCCCACGTTCCCGACCACGGTGCTGGTCGGGACATTGCTCACCGACTCGGCACCGAGCACAGCGAAGGTCGCCAAATCCGGGCCCAAAATTGGGGTGGCTAATCCATTCGACGGCCCATAAGCGAGCACCACAAACAACGAGATTGCCAATTTCAGGACGTTCATTTGCGCTCTCCTGGTCGATCTGGTTTTTCCTGGGTGGTGAATTCAGCAAACAAGATTATTCTCGAAGTTCGATACGCATAAAAGATGCCATGGACCGCTCATCGGCTTGATTGCCGTGAGTGCGTGGCATGTGTGCGCGATCGGACGGCACCGTGTAAAGAAGGCCGACGGAAAATTGCTGTGCCCGCCAAAATTAATGGCACGGCAGCGCCCGTAAAATGGAAGATAATTCAGTAAAATCAAACAGGTAGACAAAGTTCGTGCGCCGCCAGCGACTGCAAATTTTTCCGACAGTTCGGTGTCCGCTAGCCCTGGAAGTCGGCGCTATGCCTGTTCCACCCGGTTTCGGCCCCCTTGCTTGGCACGATACAGCGCCTCATCGGCGTCGCGAAACAATGCTTCGCCATCGTCGGAACCTCCCATTGCCGCAATACCGGCGGAGAAACTGACGGAAAATTCGGTGCCGTTGCCATGGTGATGAATTTTATTGAAAAACTCACGAATCTTGTCCAGCACCATCTTGGCGCTGGACGCCGATGTTGCCGGAAAAATGACGGCAAACTCTTCTCCGCCGTAGCGGCCGACAATATCGCAGCGCCGCAAGCGCTGCTGTAACAGGCGCGCCAGTGCGCGAATCACATGATCGCCTACCGGATGGCCATAGGTATCGTTGACGTGCTTGAAGCAATCGAGGTCGATCATGGCCAGCGCAAGCTCGCTGCCGGCACGCCGTGCGCGCGCCATTTCCCGGCTCAAGTGTTCCTTGATGGCCGAGTGGTTGAATAGCAAGGTCAGGCTGTCACGCATGATCAGGCTGCGCAAGGCCCGGTACCGTTGGCCGCGACTCTGGATCGAGGACGCCAGATGCTCGGGCGCGATCGGCTTGGTCAAGAAATCATCGGCGCCCGACTCGATCGCATCGAGCTGCTTGCCGAAGTCTTCCTCGCTTGATAGGAAAACAATCGGCATGTCGAGATACTTGTTATCTTGACGGATCAGCTTGGCCAACTCGATCCCGCTGCAATCGGGCATGTACACATCCATCAATACCAGCTCCGGCTGGAATTTGCTCAACGCCCCCAAAATTTGCGCTGGCGCGTTCAAGAGCGTGACCTCCATACCGGCATTTTCCAGCACCGCACTATGGTAGGCCGAGGCGATGGGGTCATCGTCGACGATCAAGATGCGGTACGGGACAAACTCTTTGCGTGCAGTCAATACGTCGAGCCGGTCACTCAAGGCCAGCACATCGAGCGGCTTGGGGAAATAGGCGTC
>JANPCW010000286.1:0-2323 GCA_031431155.1 Janthinobacterium sp.
GGATCAAGGCGCGCCAGAAGCAGCCGGAAGGCTACCACAACTCCAGTGTCACGGCAATACTTTCTCAGCTGGCCGAAAAAATGGTAGACAAGCCGACCTAACTGCAATGGATCCAGGCCAGCATCGGCCAGGACTTGCGCATGATCCCGGTGGAAGAAATCCTGTTCTTTCGCTCCGATGAAAAATACACCTGCGTTCAAACCATTAAATACGAAGCCCTGATCCGCAAGCCGGTGCGCGATCTGGCGGAAGAACTCGACCCCTCCGTATTTTGGCAAATCCACCGCGCCACGCTGGTCAACGTGAACGCAATCGAAGGCGTGACCCGCGACATCCGTGGTCGCCACCTGGTATTAATCAAAGGCAAGTCCGACAAGCTGGAAGTGAGCCGCAGCTTTTTGCATCTGTTCAAGCAAATGTAAGGACGCAATGGATTGACGCAAAAAAGGGCGACCATCAGGCCGCCCTTTTTGCTTCAGACTGACAGCGTTTGATTAGAAAGAGTGACGCACGCCAAGGTTGACTGCCTTGTTGCCGCTCCCGACTTCACTATTGTTGCCGACCGTGTAACCGGCGTTATTTTTGTTCTTGATCCGCGCGATAGAACTATAGAGCTTGGTACGCTTGGACATGTCATAGGTATAACCGAGCGCCCATTGGTCCGCATCCTGGTTGAACGAGGTGCGATCGTCCTTGCGGATGAACGAAGCGAGGACGGTGCTGGCGCCAAACGGCATTGACACGCCAACCAGCATTTCGCGGCTGTCGAGCGATGCTCTTGGCAAGTTCGTCACCGCACCGTAAGGATTGCTCGTGTTCGGCAAGTCGGCGCTGCGCGGCCCCTTGTCAATACCGAATCCCAGGAATGCCTTAGCCACGCCGAAATTGTAGTTCGCGGCCAACAGCGTGTTCCGGCTGAGGTCCGGGCGCGATGGAAGGCCGGGCGGCGTGGCGGCAGCCGCGGTAGCGGCCGTAACGTCCGTGTTCTTGTTGTTGTAGGCGATGCGGGCATTCAACGGGCCATTTGCGTAAGCGAATGCGGCGCCGAACTGACGGCCAGCCTTATTGCTGCCGGCTTGTTCACCGAGGCTATACGCGACTTCACCGGAAAAACCGCTGAAACTCGGCGATGTGTACACGATCGTGTTACTGGTGCGCGTGTTGCTGCCCACCGAAGGGAACAGGTTCTTGGCGGTGCCTGCATAGCCGGCGCCGAACGGATCAGCAACCGCGTAGGTCAGGTAATACGGGGTGTATTGCCGACCCAGCGTCACGGCGCCGAGGTCGTTACTTTTCAATCCGACGTAGGCTTGACGACCAAAAAGAGCCGAATCACCCTCGCCGGTATCAAGTTTAACTCCGGCTTCCAGCACGAAATTTGCAGACAAACCGCTGCCCAGGTCTTCGGTTCCGCGGAAACCAAGGCGCGAGGTGGAACCGACGCCGTTGGTCAACTTGGTAACGGAACCGTTCTTGCCACCGCGCTCATTGACGATGCCGGCGTCGGCGATACCATAGATGGTGACAGCAGATTGCGCAGAAGCGATTCCTGAGAAGGCGGCCAATACTGCAATTGCGGCAAGCGATTTTTTCATTGCGTGATTTCCTGATCGGTAAAATTATTGTTTAGTCTGCCGAGAACGGGTACCTGCGTTTTGCACTGATGCGCCCGCTCTATGTAGCGCGGATTGCGCTACATGCTTAATTCATCCGGGGTTAAATACCCATGATGGTTGTCAGTGTATACCGCATGCTTGGCAACCGGGTTGAATAATGCCATGCAGATACTTCAACTTCATGACAAGCCCCAAAATGTTGTTTTTTCGCACCTATTGCCGACAAATGAGCAGGACCATACAAGGGCGTTTCTATTTCAGGCGGCAAGTGAGCATCCAGTAATACTCGAGCCGCAAGATCCGGATTTCGCGCACGGAGGACCCGATTTTCTTGCGCAGGGTACTGTCGGACGGGAAATTCTTGATCACTTCGTAACGCGTGCCATCGGGAACCTGATGAATCTGGTAGGTATTGCCTTCCAGATCGGTACGCGCAATGCTCGCACTGCTGCCTTCAACATAGGTGTCGTCAAGCAATACCAGCAACACGTCCTTTCCCAGTTTGGCCGACAGTTGCGCCAGGAAGCGCTGCTGGTCTTCGCGCTTGACGTGCGACCACCAGAAGCCGGCAAGACAAGCCGTATAACTTCCCACAGCCGGCGGCAAATCGAAGGCGTCGGCCAGGCTGAACTCTACCTTGTCGCCAGGCAGGCCACGGGCCTTGCCGAGCGCAATCATTTCGGCGCTGATGTCGGTGGCGCGCACCG
>JANPCW010000287.1:0-3301 GCA_031431155.1 Janthinobacterium sp.
GCCTATGGCGTCGGCAAGCGCGGCCGTGGCGCCGGTTTCCGTCTTGGTAAGCCATTATCCCAAGCCTGGGACCTGCAGTTTGGCGGCAGCTATTCGCGCGCCAAGGAAAACGCCGAGCGTTACAGCCAAACGACCCTGGGTGCCGACGCGCTGTATCTGTTCTCCCGCAAAACCTTCCGTCCATTTATCATGGTTGGCGTGGGCGCCGAGCGCGACAAACTCGAATCGCCGGCGCGCAATGCCTCCCGCACCTCGCCCTACGTGAGCGCCGGTATCGGTTTCCAGATGGCATTCAACGAGCAATGGTCGATGCAGGCAGACTTGCGCCGCGTGCATGGGCGCCTGCGCGGCAACGACTTCCCCTTCGATCGCAGCAACAATAATTACCTGACGATCGGCGTGAACTACGCGTTCGATAAGCCGGCATCGGCGCCGGTTGCAGCGCCGATGCCGGAACCGGTCGCGCAGGTTGAACCGGCGCCAGCGCCGACGCCGGCCCCCGCACCACCTCCAAAATTTGAAAAAGTCACGATGTCGGCAACCGAACTGTTTGCCTTCAACAGCGCCAAGCTCAACGATCCGCAGCCCAAGCTTGACGAGATCGCAAGCGCCCTTAGTGCCGACCTAAAGATCGATAATGTCGTCATCACCGGTTATGCGGACCGGCTCGGTTCGGACAAATACAACCTGAAACTGTCCGAACAGCGCGCCAATTCGGTCAAGGCTTACCTGGTCAGCAAGGGCGTCACTGCGACCCGTCTGAGCGCCGTTGGCAAGGGTGAAGCGAACCCTGTCGTGCAGTGCAACGACAAGAAACGTGCCGCCCTGATCAAGTGCCTGGAACCGAACCGTCGAGTTGAAGTCGAGCAAATCACCATCGAACGCCAGGTGCCATAGAACGCCGGCAGTTGCCGTTTGATTGAAAAAAAGGGGCGCTTTGCCCCTTTTTCAATGGCGAAAAATGAGATCATGCAACCACCCTTCATCACGTTTATCCCAAAAATCATCAAGGTCGCCAAGTGCGCGCTGCTCGAATGGTTTGACCACCGCGCCGCCAGCAAGGGCGCTGCGCTGGCGTTCTATACCTTATTTTCGATTGCTCCCATCCTGGTGCTGGTGATTGCGATTGCCGGTTTCTTCTATGGCGCCGAGGCGGCGCGTGGCGAAATCATGGCGCAACTCAAGGGGCTGGTCGGCACCGACGGCGCGCAAGCGATCCAGTCGGTGCTGGCCGGTGCCAGTGACGAACAAGATGGGCGCTGGGCCACCATTGTGGCCACCGCGCTGCTGCTGTTCGGGGCGACCAGCGTGTTTGCCGAATTAAAAGCGAGCCTGGATGAAATCTGGCAAGTTCCGCCCCTGGAGAGCGCCACCTGGTGGGACATTCTGCGTACCCGCCTGCTCTCGTTCGGACTTATCCTGGTGCTGGCATTCCTGCTGATGGTGTCGCTGGTGTTGAGCGCCGCGCTGGCTTTGCTCGAACGCTATTGGGGCAGCATTTGGAACGATGCTGTGGTATTGCTGTCTTGGCTGACCCAGTTGATTTCGTTCGGCGTGATCGCGATCCTGTTTGCCGTCATCTACAAAATGCTGCCGCGGGTGCGCCTGTCGTGGCGCGACGTCTGGATCGGAGCCCTGGCTACCGCCGCCCTGTTTGCGCTGGGCAAGTATGCGATCGGTATCTATATCGGCAATAGTGGCGTGACTTCCAGCTTTGGCGCGGCCGGCTCAATGATCGCGTTGCTGTTGTGGGTGTATTACTCGGCCCAGATATTTTTCCTGGGCGCCGAATTTGCCCGTCAATACGCCTTGCAGCTGGGTAGTTTACGGCATCAGGATGCGACTGCGTTGAAACCGGCCATCGCCCATTAGGCTTATTCGCCGAGCAGTTCGGCAAGCACTTCCATCCCCTCCACGCGCTCGGCCACGACCTTGATGATCACCACCACGGGCACGCCCAGCAGCAAGCCCCACACGCCCCACAGCCAGCCCCAGAACAACAGGCTGACAAACACCGCCGCCGGATTCATCTTCGCGATCCGCCCCGTCATCCAGGTGGTCACGAAGGTGCCCACCACGGTCGCGATTGCCAATGACGCTCCGGCCACCAGCAATACCATCTGGACCGACTCGAACTGCATGAACGCCACCATGCCGGTGGCGCCGGTGATCAGCAAGGGGCCAAAATAGGGCATGATGTGCAACAGACCGGCGACGATCGCCCAGGCGCCCGCGTTTTCAAGGCCGATGGCGCTTAGCGCCAGCCACATCAGCAGCGCCAGCAACACATTGGTCACCAACAGCATGAACATATAGTTCTGGATCGAGCTGTTGATGTCGTCCAGAATCAGGACCGTAATTTTTTTCTGACTCAGCTTTGGCCCCGTCAGCCGGACCAATTTGCGCTTAAAGGTGTCGCCCGCCAGCAGCAGGAAAAATACCAGGAAAATGACCATCGTGGCCTGCGTGATAAAACCGATCAGGCCCATCGACCCAGCCCAGACCCAATCGATCACCTTGATCACAGGCTGCTCGGGCGTCGGTGCGGCTGCGGGCGCGCGCCGGACCGGCCGCGGCAACTCCCAGTTGCCGCTGGTGGCTTGCTCTAGCTGCGTGGCCGCAGCCTGCATTTGGCGGATCGTGCTGGTCTTGCCGCTCATCACGCCCGAGACCAAGCGCGACAATTTCTGCGACGTTTGCGGCAGTTCCTCGACGATCGAGACGAACTCGCCTTGCACCCGGCTCAGCACGCCAACGGAAATTCCCAAGATGAAGATGGTGACCAGGGCCGCGCCGATCGCGCGCGGAATCTTGATTTTTTCCAACCACAGCACAACCGGATTGAGGGTGTAGGCGATGAAGATGCCGAACAGGAGGGGAACCAGGAATTTTTGCGACCACTGCAGCGCATAGACAAACGCCACCGTGGCGATGATGCCAAGCGCCAACCCGCGCGCGTTCACGTGCAGCGGAAACTGAAGAGTGGAACCGACGTTCGCGCCCGCCTCGGGTGCCGCTTGGTGTGCCGCTTCGGGTACCGCTTCGGGTACTGCGTCGGGTGCTGCTTCGGGGGCGGTGACGGCCGTGTCAATGGCTGATTCGGACGCTCTAATATTCATCTGGACACACCTCACATCAAGAGAGACGTTGTGGAGCCGGCAACGCTGGGCGCCGCCGCTCCGGTTTTAAAACGCGGCTTACTTCACGCCGATGTTACTGCACCGACGTCACGCCCTTCATGCTGCGCGTAACCGGCGAACTATAACGAAACTTGCGCGATTTTCATCATGGGTTGGGTCGG
>JANPCW010000288.1:0-2759 GCA_031431155.1 Janthinobacterium sp.
CCGCGATCTGGAAAATCCAGACATCGTTCGCGCCGCCCGAGAGCGTGACATCCGTCGGTATCGTGACGTTGGTGCCCCACTTGTAGAGGCCCGGGGCCAGCGTCATGCCGCCGATATTCCCCGCGCCAAGCTCAGTTGACGTCGGATTCGTTCTTCCGGCGGCGGCGGTGTACGCGGTTTCCATGTCGCTTACGGCCGTGGTCATGTAGGTTGGCGTTGGCGGCGTATAGTCGACTGCGTAGATTTTCCCAATCACTTGAGGCGATGTTGAAAATGTATTCGCCGCATTCATGGTCTCTGAAAATCCGGTGATGGCCGTGTGTGCGATCGGGCTAACGCCGATATCACCGGTCACGACAGAGCGCGGAACGGTTGAGATACCTGCTTTCGACAGAATCGCGAACTTGCCGGCGGTTCCAAGGTTGACCGGTGCCTGACCGGTTGAGGTGGCGGCCTTGGTGGTAAAGCGCCACACAACGTCCTTGGTCATCGCAGCCCCACCGGCGCTCTTGGCCGCCTTGGTAACGGTGGCGGTATAGCTGGTATTCGGGGCGAGCGAGGACGCAGTTGGCGTAAAGATTGCCACCGTGTTTGCGGCATTCATTGCGACGGTGCCGGCAACATTGCCGCCGCTGGTCGCCTTGAGCGTGAACGTGCGCAGCTTTCCGGACGGGAACGAGGTGATCGTTGCCGGATTCATCGGCGCGCTGAAGCTTGCAGTTACGACGGTGCCGCTCACAATGTTATTGCTGCTAGTGGAGCTGGTCGGCACATTTGTCGCGCCGTTACTTGGGCTCGTCGCAATGACAGTTGGCATGGCGGCGGCGGTCACAACGCTGCTGTGCGACAGTAAGCTTGGGCTCGGCTCTGCTGTGGCAGCCGCACCATCGTCTCCACCGCCGCCGCACCCAGCCACAACAGTGGCGAGCATTAATGTCATCGACCACGTCAGTGGCTTGGATAAGTGTTCGAAGCTGTTCATATTTATTCCTCTTAGTTTGAGCCTGCAAAGTGCCGGTGTTTAGCCGGTCCCGATGCGGGTATGCCTCGTGATGCGCGGTGCCAAGTTGATGCACTTGGCATGTTTCGCGACGATGGCAAAAGCCTGGTCCGGTGTGGGCCGATCAGTATCGGACCAACCGGCACTGAAGTTTTGTCGCTGCCACACTTATCCGCCTTTTGACCATGACGGTCCGTTGGCTACCGAACATAAGCCCCGGATTGTTTGTTTTCCTGGATTCGGGGTCGAGGATTCTCGATCAACCCCGAACAGGAATGTTGTCAAAAAAGTGTACGTCAGCGCACGGTAACAAGAACTGCGCCCGGATACGATGTGCTTGTCTGTGTAAAGCGCACTATCGCGATGTTGTTGAACAGTTCGCCAACCAGCAGGTAAGCCGGTCACCTCAAGGACCGGCACCAAATTCGGGGGCCGGCGCATGACGGTTTGCGCTGGCTAAGTTGATGTACATTGGCGGCGAGGTCATCATGACACAGGCAAACCAACCAACGAAGTACGTGATACGCAAGTATCTGGAACGGCGCTCGCAGGAAAAAACACCGCCCCCGTCGCTCGAACAAATCCGCCAGCAACTGGGCTGGGGCCTGATCTTCGTTCCTTTGCGCACGCCGTCATCCGGCGTGTAGACGCCAGCACTGGGGTGTCCTGCGGAACCCTGCGACCTGGCCGCAGTTGAGTTTGCGACCGCGCAAACTCACAGTGCCATGCCAGCCCCCGCCATTCCGGCGATCATCAGACTCACCCCCCATACCATGTCGAGATTGAACCAGGCGCGGCGCAGGAAACCCAGTCCGAGATAGCGATACACGGCCCAGGCCATTCCTATGCCAGCGAGCATCATCGCCAGCGTGTGCACCGCTGCGACGGCGATGGCGGTCGCGACGTTCGATTGCGCCAGATAATTCATCACCGCGGCGTGGCCCGCATCGCTTACGGTCGCAACATCCGCAGCGGCCGGCGCCGTGACACACAGGCCGAGCATGAACGGCACCAGCATCAGCCCTGCTCCATGCGCGGTGGCCATCAGAAACGACCACCATGCAAGCTGCGTCGGGCGAATCCGCGCCAGCGCGCGTGGGTGGCGCCGCTCGATGAGTTTGAAAATTCCGAACAGCATCACCAGCGCACCTGCGCCGAGACGGATCGCGCGGCTCCACTCCACATACCAGCTGAGCCATGCAAACGGCACCAGCACAAGCGCCATCGCCGCAAAATGCCCGGCGCCTAACGGCAGCAGAGTCGCAAACACAGCGCTGGTGCGGCGCGCCGCCATGCCGTTGGCCACCGCGAGCGGCCACCCCATCGCGGGGTTGAGACCGTGATACAAACCGACCGCAACGATCGCGAGCCAGAGCGCCCCGGTCGCGTTCAAGCCGAGGGGTAGCAGAACGAATCGGTCGAGCAATCGCCGCCCTGCAGGCGAATCTGATGGGCGGCGTAGTCCGCCCCGAAGTCGACATGAAATTCGGGGTCGAGCTTGATGCCGCCATTGGCCCCCACGTTGCACATCACCTGCACGCCGGGCACGCCGTCGGGATAAAATTGCGCGTCCCACGTGCTGTAGAGCGAGTTGGTGAAGTAGACGCGCTTGCCGTCGCGGCTAATCTCCGTCATTTGCGGGCCGCCGCCGAAAGGCCGGCCGTTCGGGTGCTTCGCATGCTGCACGATGCCGCCGATGCGCACGCTGCCGGCCAGCGTCGGCTTCATCGGGTCGGTCACGTCATACTGGCGCAGCTCG
>JANPCW010000289.1:0-1925 GCA_031431155.1 Janthinobacterium sp.
TGCGTCTGACCACTAAAGGCCGTTTTGCGGTGACCGCGATGATTGATCTTGCCATGCGTGAAGGTAATGGTCCTGTCACGCTGGCGGGAATCAGTCAGCGGCAGGCGATTTCCTTGTCCTATCTGGAACAACTGTTCGGCAAATTGCGCCGGCATGGGATTGTCGAATCGATCCGCGGCCCGGGCGGCGGCTACAGCCTGGCGCGCCGGGGCGACAAGGTCACGGTGGCCGATATCATCATTGCCGTTGATGAGCCGCTGGACGCGACCCAATGCGGCGGCAAGGAAAACTGCCATGGTGCAGACCCGCAAACGGGCACGCGCTGCATGACCCACGATTTGTGGGCAACGCTAAATGCAAAGATGGTTGACTACCTGGACTCGGTGTCGCTGCAAAACCTGGTCGACCAGCAAAAGCAAAAGAATATTGAGAAGAACGTGGTGGTGATGCACCGTAACCAAGTCGTCGCCTGATACAACGACATGAGCCGCTTGACTGCACTGGAGTGAATTGATGAACGCCCCCCTCGACAAAAACGCTGGACAGATGCTGTTTCAGACCGCGCCCCATTTCCCGATCTATATGGATTACTCGGCCACCACACCGATCGATCCACGCGTGGCCGACAAAATGATCCCGTTCCTGCGCGAGCAGTTCGGCAATCCGGCCTCGCGCAGCCACATGTATGGCTGGACAGCGGAAAAAGCGGTCGAGGAAGCGCGCGGGCAGGTGGCGGCGCTGGTCAATGCCGATCCGCGCGAAATCATCTGGACCTCGGGCGCGACCGAGAGCAACAACCTCGCTTTGAAAGGCGCGGCGAACTTCTACAAAACCAAAGGCAAGCACATCATCACCGTCAAGACCGAGCACAAATCGGTGCTGGACGTGGTGCGCGAGCTCGAGCGCACCGGTTTCGAAGCGACCTATCTGCAGCCGCAAGACAATGGCTTGATCACGATTGAACAACTGACGGCGGCGATTCGCCCGGACACGATTCTGGTGTCGGTCATGCTGGTCAATAACGAGATCGGCGTGATTCAGCCGATCGATGAAATCGGCGCCCTGTGCCGCTCGAAAGGCATTATTTTCCATTGCGACGCGGCGCAGGCGACCGGCAAAGTGCATATCGACCTCGAGCAAAGCAAGGTCGACCTGATGACTTTCACGGCCCACAAGACCTATGGCCCGAAAGGCGTGGGCGCACTGTATGTGCGGCGCAAGCCGCGGGTCCGGATCGAGGCCCAGATGCACGGCGGCGGTCACGAGCGCGGGCTGCGTTCGGGCACCTTGCCGACCCATCAAATCGCCGGCATGGGCGAAGCGTTCCACATCGCCAAACAGGAAATGGATGCCGAGATCACCCGCGTCAAAGGCCTGCGCGACCGCCTGGCCAAAGGGCTGCAAGAGATCGAAGAGGTGTATGTGAACGGCGACATGGAGCACCGTGTGCCGCACAACCTGAACGTGAGCTTCAACTATGTCGAAGGCGAATCGCTGATCATGGCGATCAAGGATATCGCGGTGTCGTCCGGCTCGGCCTGTACCTCGGCCAGCCTGGAGCCGTCGTATGTGCTGCGTGCGCTGGGGCGCAGCGACGAACTGGCGCATAGCTCGATCCGTTTCACGATCGGGCGTTTCTCGACCGAAGCCGACATCGACTTCGCGATCGAGCTGCTCAAATCGAAAGTGGCCAAGCTGCGCGACCTGTCGCCGCTGTGGGATATGTTCAAGGAAGGGATCGACATCAATTCGATCCAGTGGGCTGCGCACTAAACCGGACTATACAAGGAGCAACAAAATGGCTTATTCAGAAAAAGTGTTGGATCACTACGAAAACCCGCGCAACGTCGGCGCGTTCGACAAAGGTGATGAAACCATCGGCACCGGCATGGTGGGCGCGCCCGCTTGCGGCGACGTGATGAAAT
>JANPCW010000290.1:0-9678 GCA_031431155.1 Janthinobacterium sp.
CCCAGCGTGACCGCACCGAAGCGGTTCTTTAAGCCCACGTAGGCTTGACGATTGAAAATCGTGCCGGCCACATCCAATTCACCGGTATCGATTTTTGGCCCCGACTCGAGCACGAAGTTTGCCGACAGGCCGCCCCCCAGATCCTCCGTGCCGCGAAAACCGAGGCGCGTGGCCGAGCCGACGCCGCTCGACAACTTGGTGGCGTTGCCCTTGGCGCCGCCGCGCTCGCTGACGATGCCGGCGTCGACCAGGCCATAGATGGTGACGTTAGATTGCGCAGCTGCAAATCCAGAAAAGGCGCCCAATACTGCAACGGCGATCAGTAATTTATTCATTTTGTCATTCCTTGCTTGGTGAGGTAAATTTTCTTGCTACTGCCGTGCCACCGCTTGCAGCGCCCGCTTTTCCAGCGTCCATTGGTGCATGGAGCCGTCATAAAGGCGAGCCTGTTTGTTGCCGAGAACCTCGGACAGCACGAACCAGTTGCCGGCGGCCAGGGTGCCGGTATTGCAATACGTGATAACCGGGGCTTGCGGATCGACGCCGCTGGCCTTGTAGATATCGCGGTAGGTTGCAACCGACCAGACGAGGTTGCCTTCGGTGGTCAATAAGTCCGAGGACACGTTTTTCGCGCCTGGAATGTGACCATAGCCGGACACCATGTCCTTCTTGCTCAATCCCAGGTATTGGGAGCTGATGCGCGCATCGACCAGCTGCGCGCTGCGGCCGGCAATGGCGGCTTCAACATCCTCGGAGCTTGCCAGCAGTTCCGTGCGCAGCGGCTTGGCCACCCAGTTGCCTTCAACTACCTTGCTTGGCGCGCTCGACACTTCCCGGCCTTCGGCCAGCCACGCTGCGGTACCGCCGTTGACGATGGCAATGTTGTTTTCGCCGTAGACTTTGAACTGCCAGTAGAGACGGGCCGCATCGTTCATGTCGAGCGGGTCCTTGCCTGCTGCCACGATCACGACCGGTCGGCCCTGGCGCACACCCCATTGGCGCGCCAGCTTTTCAAACTCGGCGCGCTGCGGCAGCATGAACTTGACCTTGAGCCCGCCGATGGCGCGCTCGCTGCGCACGCTGCTGTTTTGCACCGGCGCGGCATCGGCGATATGGCCGCCCAGTTCGATCAGCACCGTCTTGCCGGTCTTTTTGTCGGGCCCGAACCGCGCTGGCGTGAGAAAGGTTCTCTGATCCGGACGCACATCGAGCACGGTCACGTCAGCCTTGTTCCGGGCCAGCCATTCGCCATCGACCAGGGGCCCCGGCACCTCCAGCGCCCAGCCCGCTTGGGCCAGTCCGAGCAGGGCAAGGCCCGTCATGTACTTGATTGTCGTTTGCATCTTTAACTCCTTGGTTTTATTTGAATCCAGTGATTCACCCATCAGGCCCGCACCAGGCGCGCCGGCAGGCCTTGCCGAACGGTCGATCCGGCCACCGGATCGAGCAATACGTTGCGACCGTTGAAGGTCGGGTCGCTCAATCCCAGATCGTTCAGATTGATACCGGCCGCAATATCGGGTTCGTGCGGGCGCACTGCGTCTCCGATGCGATGGGCCCGCGCACCGAATTCGCGGTGGCCAAAACCGTGTTCGACCGCCACCACGCCGCGCTGCACGCCGTGCCGCAACATGACGCTCGCTTTGGCGCGCCCGCCCGGCGTTTCAAGGTAGACCTGGTCGCCACTTTGCAAGCCCAGGTCGGCCGCATCGTCCGGATGCAGCGCCACCGGGTTGTCGGCGTGCAGCCCACGCAAGCGCCGGGCACCAATGCTGTATGAGTTTTGCAGCGACGACTTATAGCTGATCAGCTGCAGCGGCCACTGCGCCTGCGGGTACTTGTCGCGCACCGGCGTGCCGTCGGCGAAGGCGGCCACTTGCCACGACGGGCTACCCACGAAGCGCTTACCGGTGATGCTATTCTTGCTGGTGCCGACGTTTTCGTTATAGAGCATCATCGGCTTGGTGAAGCGATGGGTCGCCCAGTCCGACGGGTAAGGCGCTTCCTGCGGCGCGCCCGCCACAGCCGCCGCCGCTGGCGTATCGGCGCTGGCAGGCGCTTTCGGATCGGCTGGCGGCGCCAACCGCAGGCCGAACATTTCCTTGTAGTTTTGATAGCGACCGCCGCGCGCCAGCATGAAGGCCACCTTGCGCCATTCTTCCGGCTTGAGCGTTTTTTCCAGCAGGGGGCGGATCCGGGCCAGGCCGGACAGTGCGATATCGTCGTCGCTCGCGTCCGGCACCGGCGCCTTGCCTTGCCACGCGATATTGGCGCCGCCGCGCAGATACCAATCCTCGGCGCGCTCGAGCGCGCACGGCAAGCCCTGGCTGTCGGACAGGCCGGCCGGGCCGAAACCGGGCAATTGCATGGCTTTGGCCAGCGCGATGAAGAAGGTTTCCATCCCGATCGGCTGGCCGTCCGCCAGCTTCTTCGCCTTCGGTTCGAGTACCGGCCAGCGCGCCGTGCTCATCTTGACCCCGACGCCGCCCCAGGCGCCGGCCCAGCCCCAGCTTTCATAGAGCAGCGAATCGGGCACGATATAGTCGGCCAAGGCCGAGGTTTCATTGATCAAGGGGTCCAGCGCCACGATCAGCGGCAGCTTTTTCGGGTCGGCCAGATCTTGTTCGATTTGCGCGCGCAGCCCCGTCACGCCATACAGCGGATTGCAGCTCCACAAGATGAGGGCCTTGAGCGAATACGGGTAGCCATTGACGGCGCTGGTGAGCCATTCGGAGGCCAGTCCGGCCGCGTTCGGATACCACGGCGCCTGCGCCGGATAAGGCTTGCCGGCCGCCTTCTTGCGCTTGAACTCGGACGTTTTTTCGTAAGGCACATTGCGCCCGAGCGGGATCCCGCCCGGCTTGGCTTGCCCGTCGAAATTTTCCAGGTTGTAGCGCGGGCCGTCGCCGACGTCCTTGAATTTGCCGCCCCCGGCCAAGGTGCCGCCCTTGCGGTTCAGATTGCCGATCAGGGTATTGAGCATCAGCAGCGCATAGGTGTTGTAAAAGCCGCTGGCGGCCATCATGCCGCCGTGGGCGTTGATGGCGGCACGCTTGCCGTGGCTGGTGAATTCGTGCGCCAGCCCTTCCATGATCGCCACCGGCACGCCGCAAGCAGCCGAATAGTCGGCCAGGCTGTGCTTGAGCGCTTCATCGCGCAGCATGCTCATCGCGCTTTTCAGCCTGAGCGTCTCGCCCCCGACCTGCGCCTCGCCGTCGAAGAACAGTTCCGCCGGACCGTTGGCGTCGGTATGGGCAATCAGATTCTTGCTGGCCGGGTCGACAACGACGAACGGGTCCCGCTCCTGGTAGCGCTCCTCGTCGGTGAACACCATGCCCAGATCCGAGCCGCGCACATAGCGCCCGTCGCGCGCATGGCCCGGCTGCACGATCACCAGGTGGGTGGCGTTGCTCCAGCTCGCTTCGCCGGCCGCCTCGGCCAGCTTCAGGTTGGGCTGGACCAGGTAGTGCCGGTCGTAGCGCTCGCGCTCGATAATCGAGCGTATCATCGCCATCGCCAAAGCACTGTCGGTGCCGGGCTTGATCGGCACCCAGCGGCTGCGGTCCCCGGCGGCCAGGCTGTCGGCGTTGGTCAATACCGGATCGACCACCACGTAGCTGAATTGCTGCTTGCCCGAACGCGCCTTGGCCAGCAACGTACCCTGGCGCTTGAACGGGTTGCCGGCGTTGCCGGGCGCGGTGCCGACGAAGATGCAGAACTCGACGTTGTCCAGGTCCGGCTTGGCATGCGGCATTTTCTTCATGTCGCCGAACATCGCCCCCGAGCCGCTGCGATAGGCGCCGCCGCAGTAGGAACCGTGGCCAACCAGATTGAGACTGCCGTACGACTGCTTCATGAATCGTTCGACCAGGGCCAGGCGGCCGTCGTCGGCGCTCGACATCAGGCCGACCTGATTGACCCTGGCCCCAAGTTCAGGTTGCAGCGGATCGATCGGCGTGTGCAAGTCGCGCAAGACGCGCAAGCCCTGCACCTCGCCTTCGCCGAACAGATTGCCGCCGTCGACGATCTCCTTGATCAACTGCTCGAACGCGATCGGCTGCCACTGCCCGCCGCCGCGCGGACCGACGCGCTTCATTGGTTCGAGCACCCGGAACGGCGAATCCATCTGTTCGAGCACGCCGTTGCCGCGCCCGCAAGCGGTGGCGCGCCCCGCCAATCCTTGTTCCTGATAGCGCGTGAGCGCAAGAAAGCTGTTGCGGATCGGGGTCTGGTAGGGCAGCGGCGGATCGGCCGACAGCGGGCTGTAGGGATTTCCGGCCACCCGCAATACCTTGCCGGTCTTCTTGTCCAGGCGCACCCGCACGCTGCAGAACGTGGTGCAACCCATGCACATGGTGTAGCTGATCTGCTGGTCCGGGTTGACGCTCAACGCGCCGGTCGCAGGATTCACGCTCAATTCGGGCGCCAGCGAATCGCCATGGAGGCGCTGTGCCGGCTTGTCCTTGCCCAGCGCGTGATCGAGTATGCGCCCCGCAGTGGTGGTGGCGCCGGCGGCAAAGGCGGTGAGCCCACCGCCGATGACGGCCCGGTGCAAGAATGAACGGCGTTTCGCTTCCATGATGATTTCCTTAGTGCCGGCCAAGCGCGTCGGCGTTACCTGTGTTACCTGCGTTACCTGCGTTCTTATTGCGGCTGGTGAAAGCCTGCCCGGCCCATGGCAAATAATCGACCATCAGTACCAGCAGCGCGATCCACAAACCGACCGTGCCGACGATACCAAGCAGGCCGTCCCCGCCGAGCGGCAGCTGGTAGTCGTACAGGCCGGCGCCGGTTTTGGGAATCGACTGGCCCCCGATCAGGATGGTCCAGCGCATCATCCAGGCGCTGTGCATCGCGATCAGTCCGGTAATGAGGCCAGTCGAGGCAGGGCGCCAGATGGCCAACCCCATCGGCAAGATCGTTGCCAGCAAGGCCCACACGGCGGTCAACTGCCATTGCGGCATGCCCGCCACCTGGTTGAGGGCGGCGCTGTGGGAGGCACTGATGCCGGACATGCTGGCGAACAGCCATGCCCCGCCCAGCGTCAGCACCACCGCCAGGGCCAGCACCAGCAGCCGGCTCAGGCTAGTTTCCAGCCGGCGATCGCGCCCTCCCAGAAACCGGTTGAACACCAGCGCCAATCCGATCGCACCGGCGAACGCGGTTGCCACAAACTGCAAGGGCAGGAAGGGGGTGTTCCACAGCGGTCGTGCGTACACCACCATCACCTCCATCCCGGTATAGAGGGCGACCAGCACGGCGCCGGCCAGGGTGAGCAAGGCTGCCGCGGTGATGGCTGGGCGCGGCGCAGGGCCGCCGCGCCCAGCCAGGCGATACAGACGGGCCAAAAACGAGCTGCCGCCCCGGCCCAGTTCGGCAAAATCGGCGCGCAGCGCCAGCCAGGCATACAGCAGCAAACCGAGCAGGTAGATCGGAATAAAGAAGGCACCCCACGACATCCAGGATTGCGGCTGGAAATGAAAATAGAAATTAAGGAAGCGCCCAGGACCGTGCAAGTCGGCCAGCAGGGCGAGAGGCGCCGTCAAGCCGCAGACCAGCGCACCGAGCAGGGCCAGACGGCCGAGCTTTTCGTGCTGCGCCCGGGCGAACACAAAGTACGGCAGCGTCAGCATGAAACTGGCGTAGCTGAGCCCGATCAGGAAAAAATAGGATACCGCCCACGGCAGCCATGCCACTTCGCGCGTCACATTGAGCACTTCGATGATTTGAGTATCCACGATTTATTCTCCCTGGCCGCGCGGTTGCCACAAAGTGCCTTCGCCCTCGACACGTCCCTGGAAGCGCTGGTCCAGACCAAGATAGAACACATGGGGCTTGGTGGCCATTTCCGGCTTGAGCACCTTGACCTTGTGCTGGTCGACCAATTGGCGCACCAGGCTGGCAGGATCGTTGAGATCGCCAAAGATGCGCGCGCCGCCGACACAGGTTTCTACACAGGCAGGCAACAGCCCGGCATCGACCCGATGGGCGCAAAACGTGCATTTGTCGGCCTTGCCGGTGTTGTGATTGATAAAGCGCGCGTCGTAAGGGCAAGCCTGCACGCAGTAGCCGCAGCCGACGCAGCGATCGCCGTCCACCACCACGATGCCGTCCTTGCGCTGGAAGGTCGCGCCAACCGGGCAGACCGGGATGCAGGGCGCATCCTCGCAATGGTTGCAAAGGCGTGGCAGCATGTAGGTCCCGGTATGCGCGCCCTGATGCACCTCGTAGGTGGAAACGATGGTTCGAAAACCATTCTCCGGCACGGCGTTTTCCATGATGCACGACACCGTACAGGCTTGGCAGCCGATGCATTTTTGCACGTCGACCACCATGGCCCAGCGCTGCCCGCCGTTCCCATCGCCTGGAGCCGCAGCGAAGGCCGGCGCCGGCGCCAACGCCGCCCCGGCCGTGATGGCCGGCAGCGCGCGCAAGAAATCGCGACGGGATTGAATCATTTGCCCCTCCTGTTGCAGTCGGCAAGCCTGATTGGCTTACTTGCAGTTTAGGAGAGTCGGGGCTTCGATGATATTGGGTGTTTGTTGCGCTCGGCTACACGAAATAGCCAATATACTTGGAGCCAGTTTTGTGGTAATCGTTGACAGCCGGCCGCGCGTAAGTCCTGGCCCAACATTATTTTCAGGGAAATGGAATAAAGGACTGCCAACGCACGTATACGTTCAGGTAAGCCCACTCGAATATTCATACTCACCTTGATTTCTGGAGCAACGATCATGAAAAAATATTTTTTTGCTGCGCCGGCCATGGCCGCAATCGTATTGATCTCTGGCGCGGCGTTCGCCCAAATGGAGCCGACCAAGCACGCCGATGGCGTTCTGGTCACCCCAACCGGCATGACGCTCTACACCTTCGACAAGGATGTGGCCGGTAGTGGAAAAAGTAGCTGTAACGGACCGTGCGCTGCGAACTGGCCGCCGCTGGCCGCGCCGAGTACCCCGCCGTCGCCCCCCTACTCGGTCGTGAAGCGCGACGATGGGACAGCGCAGCTCGCTTATAAAGGCAAACCGCTCTACCTGTACGCGGCCGACAAGAAAGCGGGCGACCGCGCCGGCGACAACTTCAAGGATGTCTGGCATGTGGTCAAGGACTGAGCGCGCCGCCTTGCTCGCCCGAACATGAATCGTCCTGATTGAAGCCATGGAACCGACCATGCCCGACGCCCGCACCGAACTGCTTGCCTGCATCCCGAGCCTGCGCCGCTACGCGCGCGCGCTGGTGGGCGAGCACGCGGGCGCCGACGACCTGGTGCAGGACACGATGGAACGCGGCTGGCTCAAGCTGGCGTCCTGGCAGCGCGGCAGCGACATGCGAGCCTGGCTGTTCGGGATCATGCATAACTTGCAGGTTGACCAGCTGCGCAAGCCGTCGCTAGCGACCGAAGTGCTGGACGAGGACACGCCCATGCCCTATCTCGACGCATCCCACACACATGCCATCGAGTTACGCGACATGGAATCGGCGCTGCGCAGGCTGCCGACCGAACAGCGCGAGATCCTGTTGCTCGTTGCGCTGGAGGACATGACCTATGAGGAAGTGGCGCTGACCTTGCGGATCCCGCTCGGGACCGTGATGTCGCGTCTTTCCCGCGCGCGCGAAAAACTGCGCGCCATGATGGAGGGACATACCGTGGTATCGCCGTTGAAGATCGTCAAATGAAAACCCTGCCTGTTACCGAAGCGGATCTGCATGCCTACGTTGACCGCGTTCTGCCCGCGGCGCGGCGCGCCGAGATCGAGGCCTATCTGGCGTCCCGTCCCGACCAGGCACAGCGCCTGAACGCCTATCGCGCGCAAAACGCCGGGCTGCACGCGCTGTTCGATGGCGTGCTCGATGAGCCGGTTCCTGGCCGGCTTTCCCGTGCGCCGGGCCAGCACCGGTGGCAGTTGCAGCATTTTGCCGCGGGCCTGGTCATTGCGCTGGCCGGCATCAGCGCCGGCTGGCTGCTGCATGGGCAAGTGAACGACGCCACCCGGCTGGCCCAGGGCGGCGAGCCAGCGCCGGCCCCGTTCCAGCGTAGCGCCGCCGGCCTTGCGCGCCAGGCGGCCATCGCCCACGTGGTGTACAGCCCCGATGTGCGACGGCCGGTGGAAATCGGGGCCGACCAGGAACAACAACTGGTGACCTGGCTGTCGAAACGGATCGGCAGCCAGATTCGGCCACCGCGCTTGGGCAAGCTCGGCTACGAGTTGATCGGCGGTCGCCTGCTGCCCGGCGAGCGCGGCCCGGTCGCCCAGTTCATGTATCACGACGCGACCGGCCAGCGCCTGACACTGTATGTCTCGACCGAGCAGGCGCACAACAAAGACACGGGATTCCGCTTTTCCCAGGAGGGGCCGGTGAACGTGTTTTACTGGATCGACGGAAAATTCGGCTATGCGCTGTCGGCCGGCATCAACAAGGGCGAACTGGCGCGCATTGCCGGCGCCGTCTACGAACAACTGGAAAAGCCGACATGACCCCATTCAAGGCAAGCCAGCTAGCGCAGGCGTGGCGGCGCGCTCTGGCGCTCCTCTGCGCAGCCCTGTTGCTGGGCGCCGGCGGCGCACGGGCCGCGGACCAGCAAACGCGTCGGCATCACCAAGCAGTAACGCAAGAAAAAGCGCCCCCGCCTTTCATCGCCAGCAGCGCGAAACCATTCGCTGCCCTGATGGATGACGCGATGGCCGTGATGGACTACGGCATGAAGCGCGCGCCGATGGATGGCGGGTCCGAACACGACTTCGTGAGCATGATGATCCCGCACCATCAAGGCGCAATCGACATGGCCAAAGCCTTGCTGCTTAACACCAGCGATCCGGAGCTGCGTAATCTGGCGCAGGGCATCATCACGGAACAGCAAAACGAAATCAATCTGATGCAGGCTTGGCTGGTCCGGTATCGGGCAAGGCAGGTCGGCGCTCCCCGACAGCCCGTCACGAAGAAGGACTAAACCATGCAAACCCATCCTCTTTTATTGGCACTCGCCGTTGGCGCAGGGCTGCTCCATCCAGCCTGGGCTGCGCCGAGTCCGCAGGACCGTGTCTACACCGCGGACCAGAACAGCAACACGATATCGGTCATCAATCCCGCCAGCAACGCCTTGCTGGGCCAGATCCGGCTCGGCAACCAGCGCCCGGACGTGCTCTCGCCGCTCTACAAGGGCGAGATCAACGTGCACGGACTGGGCTTCTCGCCCGATCACAAGACCCTGATCGCCGTGTCCAATGGTTCCAATTCGGTCGCCTTCATCGACACCGCCACCAACAAAGTCAAGGGGATCACCTACATCGGCCGCTCGCCGCACGAAGGCTTCTTCACGGCCGACGGGCGCGAAGTCTGGGTGGTGGTGCGCGGCGAAAACTACATTTCCGTCATCGATCCTGCCACATTCAAAGAGACGCGCCGGATCGAGACCAGCGCGGGGCCGGGGATGGTGCTGTTTCATCCGGATGGCAAGCTCGCATTTGTCGTGTCGAGCTTCAATCCGGTGGTCGAGATCATCGACGTGAAAGAACACAAGGTCGTCAAGCAGATCAAGGTTGTCAGCCCGTTTTCTCCCTTCCTGCAGTTCACGCCGGACTCCAAGGAGGTGTGGATGACGCACAAGGATGTGGGCAAGGTCACGCGCATCGACACTGCCAAGCTGGAAGTGAAAGGGGTGTTCGACACCGGCTTCAT
>JANPCW010000291.1:0-4118 GCA_031431155.1 Janthinobacterium sp.
GGACGGTTCAGCCATATGCCGCACGCCGCGCGGATGAACGACCAGCTGGTCGCCGGGGTTTCGGCGGTTTACGGGCCGGAGTACGTGCAGCGGGTCTACGGGGAAATTATTCCCGTGCCGCCGGAGCGGATCATCGCAGCAGTCGATGGTCATGTTCTTGCCCTGGCCGGGCGCAAGTTGCTTTGCCTGGATACGCCTGGCCATGCGCGTCACCACATTTGTATTGTCGATGACAGGACTGGCGCAATATTTACCGGTGACATGTTCGGGCTGTCTTACCGCGAACTCGATGTCGATGGGCGCCAGTTTGTTTTTCCGACGACGACGCCAAGCCAGTTCGAACCGGAGGCCATGCGCGCGTCGATTGACCGCTTGCTGGCGTTGTCGCCTCCCGTGATGTATTTGACCCATTACGGTCAGTTGTATGACGTTGCGCAACGCGGACTGGATCTGCGCCGTCGCCTTGATGCCGTGGTTGAACTGGCGGTTGCCGAACGCACGTCGGGCGAGGCGCGGCACAGGCAGATCAAGGCGGCGATGACGCATTATCTTCTGAGCGAGATTCGGGATCATGGTTGCTCGTTGCCCGAGACAACCCAGCTCGGCATCTGGGAGACCGACCTCGAATTGAATACGCAAGGGTTGGTGCTTTGGCTCGATTCCAGGGCCGTTTAGCCAAGCATCTTCATTTTCCGAGTAGACGAGGACGTTACCGTCCTCATCCCTCACAGATCCGGACGAGCCCAATTAAGGCATCCGGTTCTTCATTGCACAGTTTCGCTCACACGTTGGTATAGGAATGCACAATTCGAGCTTGCGGCAGCGGAAACCTTTTCAGTATTTCCGCGAATGCGGCCCATGGAATGTTGCTCTTGGACGATCTGCGCGATAACCACTTGCGCCAACTGTAGGAGGCCTTAAATAATAAGCCACCGAGGCGCTTGCTGTTACCGCTGATACCGAAGTAGGCGAAGTGCCCCTTGAGCATCCTGCAGAGCTTTTGATGCTGGTCCCGAACCGACCAATGCCTCATTTTCCGGCACTGCTGATTGATCGCCTTCTTTGCACGAGCAAGGCGATCCTTCGCCGTCAATTGACGTACCACCGGCCAGCCATTTCGCGATTTCACCCAGACATGCGTGAACCCGAGAAAATTGAAATTTGTCGCCAACACCTTGTCGTTCCCATCCCCATCCTTGGCGGGCTTTGGCTTGTAGCGAAAATCAACCATACTGGTCTTGTCCGGGTGAAGTTCCAGCCCGTATTTCCCTACTCGCTTGCCTAGGGAAGCGCTGAACAATTGATGATTTTGGCGTTTTTCTGGCTATTTATTTGCGGTTTTGTTCTGCGAACGAAATTTCGCATCATTGAGCGCTGAAATTCGGTTTTATGCCGCAAATACACATCATTTTTGATGCCTTTCGGCACTCAGGACGAACCTCGGGTGTTAGGTATCGTAAACCGTCGGCCGGCCAACACGAGATTGGCGAAGCCGAACAGGGTAAACAGTTGCGCAGTGTTCTTGGCCAGGCCGCGATAGCGCGTCTTACGATGACGGAACAGGTTTTTTACGACATGGAATGGATGCTCAACTTTCGCCCGCACGCTCGCCTTGAGGTGCTCCAGCTTTTCACGCATGCGCCCCAGTTTGTTGTTAGGCAGCGCCTTGCGCACCGACCGCTTCATCGCCACATGCCAGGTAACGGATTTGCCTTGGTTCTCATCGCGCTTTTCCACGCCTTGATAGCCAGCGTCACCGAGCGCTGCGATCTCGTCACCATGCAGCAGCGCGTGCGCTTGCGTCACGTCGCCGACGTTGCCGGCTGTGCCGATCACCGTGTGCACCAGACCCGACGTGGCGTCGACGCCGATGTGTGCTTTCATGCCGAAGTGCCAGTCGTTGCCCTTCTTCGACTGATGCATTTCCGGATCGCGTTTCTTCTCCTTGTTCTTGGTCGACGGCGGCGCCGCGATCAGTGTCGCGTCGACGATGGTGCCTTCGCGCATCATCAAACCCTTGTCGGCCAAGTGCCCGTTGATCGTGTCGAAGATCTTGCGCGTGAGCTCATTGGTTTCAAGCAGGCGCCGAAATTTCAACAAGGTCGTCGCGTCCGGCGCGGACTCGCGATTGAGGTCGATGCCAACGAAACCACGGATCGCCTGGCTGTCGTAAATCGCATCCTCGATGCCTTCGTCGGACAAGCCAAAACACTGCTGGGCCACGTACATGCGCAGCATGCGCGCCAAGCCAATTGGCGGGCGACCCGCACCAACGACCTTGGGATAGAACGGCGCGATCAGCTGGTGCAGCTTCGACCATGGCGTCACCTTCTCGATCTCAGCAAGAAAGCGGTCGCGCCGCGTGAGCTTCTTCTTGGCGGCGTATTCGAGGTCGGAAAAACTCTTCTGCATGGTCGAATGATCGGTGGTGGGCGTGCCGTTATTGTCGCAGGTCTTGCTTGCCGACGGAACAGGTCGCTGACGAATAAATCAGCGTTTCCCTAAGGGTACTAGTAGACTCCGTTTCGGAAATACCTGTTGTCATATTGTTTCTTAAGTCCATATCTGATCCCACAAGAAACTAAGCGATCCGGCCGGTTCCTTTGCCGGTTTAAGGGTCGTACCAGATAGGCCTGTAAGTCTTGAGGGAGCACAAAAAGAAAGCCACTTTATGCGACGAGATATGCGAAAGTGCCGTGATCGAGCTCGATGTGCGCAAGAAATGTGAGACGGCGCTGGTTCTATGTCGTCACCGGCTTGCGGCGCGCCGGAGTGCGCGGCGGCTGGCGATAGGTCAATCGTGCACCATGATGCCCGCGACCGGGTCGACGGCGCGATCCCATGGCGCAGCTGCGATCCGGCAGCGCGTTAGCTCCCGCCCCGCTTCCCAACGCGCTTTGATACTGGCCGGCGTAAAGTCGATGTCCTTGGTGTAGTCTTCCCCGTCCAGCACCGGCGCCCGCAGGGGCAGCACGTGCATTACGGTGCCGCAGCCCCAGCCGAGCAGTTCCTGGACCTCGCGTTTGTCGCGCAATTTTTCGGGCAACAGGCGCCCCAGTTCGCGCACCACGTGGCGCAGGTGGTGAATCTGTTGCTGGTGCGCGGTGTGGCTCTCGGCCCGGCTCGAAAACTGGATGTCCTTGTGGCGGCTCATCACTTGCCCAATCGATTCCGGCGCACTGTCTTCCTGATGCCACAACCAGTCGGCGAAGATCACCGAGTCGCGGCGCGGATTGTCGTCCATCACGACGTCGATCGGGGTATTGGAATAAATGCCGCCGTCCCAGTACGGTGCGCCGTCGATCATGACGGCGGGGAAGGCGGGCGGCAGCGCCCCCGAGGCCATCACATGATCGATGCCCAGCGCTTTGTCGCGGCTGTCGAAGTAGCGCATGCGGCCGGTGCGCACATTGACCGCGCCGAGCGTCAGCCGCGTCGCGCCCGTGGCAAGGTAGTCGAGATCGATCAACTCGCCGAGCGTGCGCCGTAGTGGCTCGGTGCTGTAAAAGCCGGCGTTGGCCACACCCAGCGGTGTGTCAGTGCCGAACCATGCACGCGGGTTCGGCTCGAAGAAGCCCGGAATTCCTTGCGATACCGTGCTCAGGTTATGCATCAGATTGCCCAGGCCGACAGCATTCCAGTATTCGGAGGATGAACCACCGCTGGCGACCAGATCCCAGAATTGCTTGAGTCGGGCAACGCGGTTCTCGGGCGCGTTGCCGGCGATGATGGCGCCATTGATGGCGCCGATCGACGTTCCCACCACCCAGTCCGGCTCGATGCCCGCCTGGTGCAGGGCTTCATAGACGCCGGCCTGAAAGGCGCCCAGCGCGCCGCCGCCTTGCATGGCCAGCACCACCCGGCCGGGCAATTTTCCGTGTCCTGTTGTTATTTCGGTCTCGGCGCAATGCAATGCTGGCGTTGGAATTGTCATGCCTCATTCTCCTTTGAGTTATACGCACCGCTGGCACGACAATCATGCCAGATGCTGGGCAATTTCCAAACCGATTGCGCCGGTCGATCCGGCAATGAGTGTGGTTTTACCGGTGAGCGGACGTGATGCGAGCGCGGAACGTGAAGTCGGTTCAGCGGCTCGCGGTTCAGCGGCTGGTATATAG
>JANPCW010000292.1:0-2001 GCA_031431155.1 Janthinobacterium sp.
CAAAACGATGCGCTGATCACCGGGATTGAGCGCACCGAACCAAGTGCAGTCGGAGAAGGGGACGGGCTGTCGAAGAGTGGGCATGAAAATACCGGAATGTGCGCAACTCGGACGATATTACTTCATTGTAGCCATCAGGAAACAGTTAGTGACGGTGTTTCCTTGTATTTATTCCCTTTCTACAACAAAAAGGTTAGTGTCCGGCCGGGGAAGTCACGCGCGAAGCGCCCGTTGCCGCAATGCCAGCAACGCGCCCATCAACAGTGCCAGTGCCGAGAACAGCAGGCCCCGCTTTAGCCCGCCGGCGCCGTCGGCGATCCAACCGACCACGCTGGGTCCGACGATCTGACCGAACGCGAATACGGTGGTAAATGCGCTGATCCCGGCCGACCATGCCGGCGGCGCCAGATTGTGCCGCACCAGTGCGGTGGTGGACGCTACCACCGACAAGAAAACGGCGCCGAACAGCACACCTGAAACGAATACCAGCACCGGGTTCGCGCTCAGCGCAGGCAACAGCGTTGCCAATGCCAGCAAGCCGTTCAGGATTGCCAGCGACTGGCCGCCCTTGTAATGGTCAAGCATGCTGGCCCAGATACGCGACGACGCCAGCACCGCCAGTCCCAGCATCGTGTAAAACAGGGTGATCATCGACCCGCTCATGCCGCGCTCCTTGAGCAGCGCGATGACGAAAGTCATATAGCCGATATAGCCGGCCCCGAACATAAAATAGGCGGCCAAGCCATAACCGAAGCAGCGGATGCGGAATCGCTCATGCGCCTCGGCCTGCAGCGCCGCATCCGGAATGTGGCGTGCTGGCAGCGCCATGCACAATGTCGCCAGCAGGCAAGTTCCGCCCAACACCAGCCAGGCCCATTGCCATTGGTGCACCGCGCCAAATGCCGCTGCTCCAGCTAGCGTGGCCGGCACCAGCCAAGCCGACAGGACAATGCCAAAACCGGCCCCGCCGTAATACACGCCGATCAGAAACCCGGCGTGGCGCGGATGCATGCCGCCCAAGCGCGCCGCCAGCACGCCGCCAGAGATAAAAACGAAGGCGCTGGCCACGCCGGACAGGATGCGCTGACTGATGAGCAGACCGGTTTCGGTGACGAAACCCGACATCAGCATGAACAGCGTCGCTAGCAGCGAGCCGGCAACCAGAATGCGATGCGCGCCAAAACGGCGCATCAGGGCCGGTGTCGTCAGCGCGCCGATGAAGTAGCCAAGGGCATTGCCAGTATTCATGGCGCCAGCAAGCAGATAAGTCCATCCCAGGTCGGCTCGCATCGGCGGCAGCAGCAACGCATATGAAAAGCGCGCTAATCCCAGCGACACGGCGGCCCCAAGCGAAATGGCAAGTGCCGTCAGCAATGGGCGGCGTGCGGCGAGGTTGTTCGGGCTGGCTGTCGTGGACATGGGTTGGGGCCGTGGGGATGTTCAGTAGAATGTAGCACGACAGCAAGCTTCCAACCGGACTGCAGTCATTTATCAGCAGCCGATTGCACGTTGGAAATCAAATAGTGATCGATTTCGCGTCGGGATTAGTCGACAAATACCTGAATACCCAATAAGCTTGGCAGCCTGATATTTTTTTTAGGAAACTAAAAAGCTGACGATGGGGCGCAGATAGCTTTTACGCGTCTTCTCCAATGTATTTGTTTGAAAACGCGAAGCCAAGTGGAACGAGGAGAGAGACAATGCTATTCTTAAAAAGTACAACCGTTAGCAAGGCCCCTGGAATTTATGAGGTGGATGTGGCTGCCAAGCCGCCTGGCAAGACGTTCGGTATTTTCGTGGCGGTCGACCCGGAAAATCAGCCAGTCGCCGTCCTGGCCGCGCTTGCGGCGTTAAAGTTCCACAATACGTACATGTCCGCTTACACCCACAAGGACAAGGGCAAGGTGCTCGATATGCATTTCCAGAAGGCCGGCACTGACCTTTTCCAGGGCTGGAAGAGCGAGGAGTGCGCGGCCAACCTGGCGGCGATCGGCGCGCTGT
>JANPCW010000293.1:0-1642 GCA_031431155.1 Janthinobacterium sp.
GGGCACAATGCCGAACTGGACGCGCATGCTGGCGGCCACCGCCGGCATCTGGCTGCTGGCCGGCGCCGCTTTCGCCGTCAACTGCATCGTTGAATCCGAGATTGACGCGCGCATGGCGCGCACGGCGCGCCGCGCCACGGCCAGCGGCGAGCTGACCAAAACCCAGACCATTATTTTCTCGGCCATCATCGGCGGGGCCGGGATGTGGGTGCTGCACGCGCTGGTCAATCCGCTGACCATGTGGATGACCTTTGTTACCTTCGTCGGCTACGCGGTCATTTACACCATGATTCTCAAGCCGGCGACGCCGCAAAACATCGTCATCGGCGGCCTGTCGGGCGCCATGCCGCCGGCGCTGGGCTGGGCCGCGATCGCCAATGACCTGCCGATGCAAGCCTGGCTGCTGGTGCTGATCATTTTCGTATGGACGCCGCCGCACTTCTGGGCGCTGGCCATGTACCGGCGCGACGACTATGCGCGTTCGGGCCTGCCGATGCTGCCAGTCACGCACGGCATGAACTTCACCGGGTTCCACGTGTGGCTGTATTCGATCGCGCTGGCCGCCACCACCATGTTGCCGTATGCGGTCAGAATGAGCGGCTTGATTTACCTGGCATCGGCCATTGTGTTGAATGCGGTGTTCCTGTGGCACTCGTGGCAAATCTATCGGAACTACACCGATCTGATCGCCCGCAAAGCCTTCACCTACTCGATCATTTACCTGTCGCTGCTGTTCGCAGCGCTGCTGGTCGACCACTATTTCATGTTCTAAGATGATGACACGCCTGTTTTCCCTGCTGGCACTGTCCTTCCTGCTTGTTGCCTGCGACCTCAAGGGTAGCGCCGGGCCGGTCAGTTTTCAAAACACCGACCTGACCGGCGCCGATTATGCGCAAGATTTCGCGTTGACCGACCATACCGGCAAGCCGCGCACCCTGGCCGATTACAAGGGTAAGGCCGTGGTGCTGTTTTTCGGCTACACCCAATGCCCGGACGTGTGCCCGACCACGATGGCCGAGATGGCCGCCGTGATGAAGGAACTCGGTGCTTTGGCAGGTCAAGTGCAGGTCTTGTTCGTCACGCTCGATCCCGAGCGCGATACGCAGCAACTGCTGGCGCAGTACGTACCGGCCTTCGATCCGCGCTTTGTCGGCCTGTACGGCGACCTGGCCAGGACCGCCAAGACGGCTGCCGATTTCAAAGTGTTTTACGCGAAAGTGCCGGGCAAGACGAAAGGCAGTTACAGCATCGACCATTCGGCGGGCAGCTACGTGTTCGACCGCAATGGCAAGATTCGCCTGTTCGTGCGCCACGGCCAGGGCGCGGCACCGATCATCCATGACTTGAAACTCTTGCTATCCTGAAAGCGCGACGCGCCCCGCGCCCTCTGTTAACCGAAACAACCACCCGGTATTGTATGGATAAACGCTTCGAAGCCTACGTGCGCCTGGCCGCCATTGTTTTTTTGGTGGCCGGCTGCCTGATCGTGCTGCGCCCGTTTCTGCCGGCGGTGCTGTTCGCCGCCGCGGTGACCATTTCCAGTTGGCCCGTGTATCTGTGGCTGCTGGATCGGATGAAGGCAAGGCGCACCCTGGCCGCCCTGACGATGAGCTTGACCCTCACGCTGCTGGTGATCGTGCCG
>JANPCW010000294.1:0-2536 GCA_031431155.1 Janthinobacterium sp.
GTTTCCGCCTGCGCGGCAATGACGGGGTCGCGGGAGCCCCGCAGGTCAAAGCGAACGCCGACACTACGCCGCCGGCTGCCAGCGCAGGCGGCGCCGCGCGACGGCGCAAATGCCAATATGATGGCAATCCATACCGATTCCGGCAGCGAACAGGAGTTGCCCGGATGCGCGGACAATCGGCAGGCGCTCGCGTTCCCAGGCCGGCACGTCGAACGCCTGGTAATGGTATTTCAAGCTCTTGGTGGGACGGTTCGATGCCAGTTTCAAGCGCTCGCCACCCTTGCGAAAATCAATCTCCAACGCTTGCTGGCTCAACCAGTCGGCGGCGACGCCCTCCTCCTCTTCGTCGATGGCTGCGTCAAAATGCAACGTGCCGCCATAGGCCGGGAATGCGATCGACGCTTCGCCATTCCACTGGAAGGCCTGGCCGGGCGTGATCTGATCGTCGTCGGCATCGCGCGTGCCCGCCAGTTCGGTTAACTTGGGTGCGAGAAACAGCCGGTCCCGATAGCGCCGTACATGGCAATCCGGGTGCGTCACGCATAACTGGGCGTCGGGGCGCGCCTCCAGCAACTGGGTCAGCATTTCCGCCAGCCACGCAGTCGATGGCATGCGCAGCTTACGGGTGCCAAACCAGTAGCGCAGCAGGTTGTAGCAGCGATCGACGCTGAGTTGGCGCAGGCTGTTAATGTCGATGCGCTCGCCATCGAGGCAGGCGGCCAAGTCTTGCGCGGCAAGTTCGATCAGCAGGCGCTGCGCCGATTGCGCATGTTGCGCGCTGCGAGCAAAGCGTTCCTGGAATCCGGGGAAAGCCAGGGCCAGCGCTGGCATCACCTGATGCCGCAACGCGTTGCGCGCAAAACGGGGATCGGTATTGGATTCGTCCTCGACGTAGGCAATGTTGAGGCTGGCGACAAATGAGGCCAGTTGCGCGCGCGACACCGCCAGCAAGGGGCGCGCCATGATCAGATCGGGATTGGCCAGCAGGTCAGGCGCGGCATTGGCGGCATCCATCCCGGACAGGCCGGCCATGCCGGAGCCGCGCAGCAGTTGCAGCAGAACAGTCTCGGCCTGGTCGTCCTGGTGGTGGGCGGTGAGCAGCAGTCGCACGTCGTACGCGTGGCACAGCGCGCCGAGCGCAGCGTAGCGGCTCTTGCGCGCCGCTTCTTCGGTGCCGGTTTTGTCTTTTTTTTCCAGCGTAACGCGGCGCGCTTCAAACGTGACACCCAGCGTCACACAGACACTCTCGCAATGCGCGAGCCAGGCGTCGGCATTGGCACTGATGCCATGGTGGATGTGGAACGCGTAGAGCTTGATCCCGTGACTTTGGGCGTACTCGTGTGCAAGGTGCAGCAAGGCGGCCGAATCGAGGCCGCCGCTGTAGGCGATCGCGATGGAGTCGAGCGGCTGCGCGGTGGATGCAAGCGCGCGGTCCTGGAACGACGCCATCGCACGCGCGAACCTGGTCGGGAGCGCTACGCTGTTTTGCTGTCTCACCTTATTCCGACGGCGTGGTTTCCTTGAACTTGCCGTAGCTCATCAACTTCTCGTGACGGGCAGTGAGCAAGTCCTTGGTCTTGATGCCTTGGAACTGGCGCAAGGTATCGGCCAGTGCGCGCTTGAGCAGCAGCGCCATTTGCTTGGGGTCGCGATGGGCGCCGCCCAGCGGTTCATTGATGATCTTGTCGATCAAGCCCATCGCTTTCAGCCGGTGCGCGGTCAGGCCAAGCGCTTCGGCCGCGTCGGCGGCGCGCTCCGAGGTCTTCCATAAAATCGACGCGCAGCCTTCGGGCGAAATCACCGCGTAGGTCGAGTATTGCAGCATCAGCACGGCGTCGCCAACCGCGATCGCCAGCGCTCCGCCGGAACCGCCTTCGCCAATGATGGTGGCAATCAGCGGCACTTTCAGCTCCGCCATCACGTACAGGTTGTGGCCGATCGCTTCCGATTGACCGCGCTCTTCGGCGTCGATGCCGGGAAATGCGCCCGGGGTGTCGACGAACGTGAAAATCGGCAGGCCAAATTTTTCGGCCACTTTCATAAGGCGCATCGCCTTGCGGTAACCTTCCGGCTTGGGCATGCCGAAGTTGCGCAGGGCGCGCTCCTTGGTGTCGCGCCCTTTTTGATGGCCGATCACCATGCAGGGCTGGCCGTTGAAACGGGCCAGGCCACCCACGATCGACAAGTCGTCGGCGTAGCTGCGGTCGCCGTGCAGCTCATGGAAGTCGGTGAAAATTTCATTCACGTAGTCCATGGTGTAGGGCCGTTGCGGATGGCGCGCGATTTGCGACACTTGCCACGGCGTGAGCTTGGCGTAGATGTCTTTGGTCAGTTGCTGGCTTTTCTTGGCCAGGCGGTCGATCTCTTCGGAGATGTCGACGGCCGAGTCGTCTTGAACGAATCGCAGCTCTTCAATCTTGGCATCGAGTTCCGCGATCGGTTGCTCGAAGTTGAGGAAAGTTGTTTTAGTCATTGTACCCCCTTGTTATTGCCGCCGCGGCAATGCTCCACGCGGCTATTTGTAGCGCTATTCTAC
>JANPCW010000295.1:0-1790 GCA_031431155.1 Janthinobacterium sp.
CGGGAGGACCTGATTCCGAGCGCAGCTTCACCGTGTGGAGGCCAACGCCGAAATCGGTCCCCCGAAGAGACACGGGAGATCCGCATGGCACGACCCGCTTGGTCCCGTTGGCTTCCAGCGCGCATGAGGTTCCGCCGCCGGCTGCCGAAAATTCGAGCTCAATCGAATCGACAATGACGAAATCACGGATGGATAGGGTGCGCAGCATAAGGCAATTGGGTCGGTTGGTGAATCGGTGTGGTGAGTTTGAGTTTAAGCTTGAGCTGCCGGGTGCGGTGGCTACTATGACAGCTTGCCCTGAACAGATGGGTACTCGTTCCAGTGCAATTTCTCGCGCAGGGTGTCGTAATAGCTCCACCCTTCCGGATGCAGGAACGTGATGGTGTGGGGCGAGCGCTTGATGATGATCCGGTCGTGCGGCACCAGGCTGGCGAACGTTTGCATGTCGAAATTGACGCTGATGTCGCGACCGCCGCGAATCTCGATCACGATCTGGCTCGAATCGGGCAGCACGATGGGCCGGTTCGACAGTGCATGGGGCGCGATCGGCACCAGCACGATGCCCTCCAGCGTCGGGTGCAGCAGCGGCCCGCCGGCCGACAAGGCATAGGCGGTCGATCCGGTCGGGGTCGAAATGATCAAGCCGTCGGAACGCTGGTTGTACATGAAATGCCCGTCGACATCGACCTGCAGTTCGGCCATGCCGGAACCGGCGCCACGCGCGACCACGACATCGTTGACCGCCAGGCCGACAAAGATGGTCTCGCCGTTGCGCACCACGCTGCCTTCAAGCAGCGTGCGGCGCTCGGCCTTGTAGCGACCGCCCAGGATTTCGCCCAGCACCGGCAGCATGCGATCGAGCGGAATGTCGGTCATGAAGCCGAGCCGCCCCTGATTGATCCCGATCAGGGCTACATCGTACGGCGCCAACTGGCGCGCAATGCCAAGCATGGTGCCATCGCCGCCCATCACGATCGCGGCCCGAGCACTGGTTCCGATCTCGGTTGCCGTCATCGCCGCGATCCCGTCAAAGGCGAGATGCGCGGCCGTTTCCGCTTCAAACACCACGGTGAAGCCGGCATGGTGCAAGAATTCGATGATGCTCTTGACCGACTCCTCGATCCCAGCCGTGTGATGTCTAACGACGAGCGCGATGGTTTTTTGCATGGCTTGCGTGAAGGGCATGAAAGGCTCGGCTGGGAGAGAAGGAATGGCATGGAATGGTAACTTGTAGCAGAGTAACCCATAAAGCCAACTTCTGCTACTTGGTGTCGGGCCGGGTGTCTGGCTGACGAGCCGGTCGGGGCGGGGCTAGCCGCAGGCAGGCATCAAGCTCAATTAACGCTATCCCGGCGCACCAGCCGTTCGATTTCCTGGCGCGAGACCGGTCCTTCCTTGAATAATACCTGCTTGCCTGATGCATCGAAGACAATGCTGGTCGGGTAGCCTTTAGCGCCGAACTGGCGCGCCAGTTTTTCATTGCCAACTATCATGGGGTAGCTGACCTTGAGCTTGTCGGCATACTGCTGCACGCGCCGCGCATCCTGGCCGTCGACCGCCAGCCCAAGCACGACAAGATCGCTGCGCGCCTTGCTGAGCGCTTCCAGCTCCGGCATCTCCACCAGGCACGGCAGGCACCAGGTGGCCCACAGGTTGAGCAAAACCCATTTGCCCTGGTACCCGGCCAGCGTAAGGGTTTGCCCCTTGACGTCGGTTAACGCAACGCTCGCGCCACTGGCTTGCACCGGGCAAACCAGGAATGCCACTATCGCGATCATGCGCTTTAGCAT
>JANPCW010000296.1:0-6560 GCA_031431155.1 Janthinobacterium sp.
GGCATCCGCCACAAGTTCTGATTTGAAGCAGGCATAAGTCTGCTCCTGTCGAGCGACCCAAGTAAAATACAAGTCGTTGCCCCACTTGCGGCTTGTATTTGAAACGATCTTGTCGCTATTGCGCTACGTATTGCGAAGCAATGAAAGCTGCTACCAAGAAGAATATTTTTGGTCGCGCTTTTTTTTGCGTCGGTATTTTCAAGCGAGTCGGATTGCCAGATCCATTTTTACTCCTTGCGCGCATCGGATATGCTGGGCCATTGACCCAACGCCAACCAGCCCAAACAGAAGGTCGGTGTCTCCAGGGTTCAGCTCGCCCCCCGGTGCAACTCGGTTTGACCCGCATGCAACAATTCGGTGGTTACAGATTGGCGCCAATCAGGTATCGTAAATGGACACCGTGACCCATGGTCCGGGTTGCTTGCAGCGGAGAATATTCCCCCCATCGAGTGAGTCCACTCCCCGATCCCGACCAGCCCGAACGCGTTTGCCTTTTCGCGGCAGTCAGGCAAGAGCCCGGTGCCGTCATCGCCAAGCTTTATGAAGATTTGCACATGGCTTACCGGTGCATCGGTGCCGCACTCCGTAGTTTTTCTATGCGTCGCCCGGCGCGACGCGCGCGAACAATTAGCCTGTCCTCCGGCCGAGTTCCCGAACTTTCTTCGACACTAGAATCGGCAGGAAATTGGTGACCCTAGCGTGGACTCTCAGATATTCGAACACATCCTCATACAGCTGCGTGACCTCCGAGATTGGGCGGTGCAAGTCATCAGCGATTGATAGAATTTCACGGAGATGCTTCATCCGGTCGTCGGCGTTCAAATACAGTTGATGTCGCAGCATGCGTTTTGCCTGTTCCATTGCGCGAACGCGTTTCGATAACGGATCAACCCTAAGTTGAACTTGATTTGCTGGATGCAATCGTGCTGGCGGCACAAGGCATTGTGGAGCGGCAACGCTGGATGCATTTACTTATTTTTCAGATAACATATAACCGACGCTGCGGACAGTCTTGATCAGGTATTCGGCATCCTTCAAGGTCTTGCGAAGGCGCAACACATGCACATCGATCGTGCGCTCGTCGATCACGACATGACCGCCCCACACCTTGTCGAGCAGCTGACTGCGCGTAAACGCGCGCTCGGGGTGCGCGAGCAAGAACTTCAAGAGCTTGAACTCGGCTTGACTAATCTTAAGCGTCCGGTTGCCCATCATCACCGAGCAGCTGACCGGGTCGAGCGTCACGTTGCCTGCATGCAAAAGCGTGTCCGAACGCTCGGGGCTCTTACGGCGCAACAGGGCCTTGACCCGCGCCAGCAATTCGCGCGGCGAAAACGGCTTGGTCACATAATCGTCAGCCCCATTGTTCAGGCCGGCCAACTTGTCTTCTTCCATGCTCTTGGCCGTCAACATGATTACCGGCAACTCGTTGAACTGGCGGTCGGCGCGGATCCGCGACAACAGGCGTAAGCCGGTCTGGTCCGGCAGCATCCAGTCGAGCAGGATCAGGTGCGGGGGGCGACGCTCGATGAAATGCCATGCATCGGCCACGCTATGCACCGAGCAAGTGTCCCAGTCCGCATCGCGCAGCGAATATGTCACCAGCTCTACAATCGCCGGCTCATCTTCAACGATCAGTATTGTTGTCCTGTCGGCCGCCATTTTTACTCTGCCGCAGGGCCGGTGCCGGTCGCGGCGGCGGCCGGTCGCATGTGGCGGATATCCTTGCCTTCCACGATGTAGATCACATACTCGGCAATGTTTTTCGCATGGTCGCCGATGCGCTCGATCGCCTTGGCCACCCACAGGGTATCGAGCGCAGCCGAAATGGTGCGCGGGTCCTCCATCATGAAGCTGATCAGATTGCGCAAAATTGAACGAAATTCGTGATTGATGAAAGCATCTTGCTCAATGACCTGGAGCGCTTGCTTGTCGTCGAGGCGGGCAAACGCATCGAGCGCGTCATGCAACATGTTGCTGGCGCTGCTAGCGATCGCGCGCACCGTTTCATCGTGATTCACGGTCACGGCTCCGCGCCCGTGCAAGCTGTTGGCAGTGCGCGCGATCTTGGTCGCTTCGTCGCCGATCCGCTCCAGGTCGGAAATCACCTTGATCGTGGCCATCACGGTGCGCAAATCGTTGGCGGCCGGCTGGCGCCGCACGATCAAGTGGCTGCAGGCATCGTCGAGCGCCACTTCAAGCTGGTTGACGACATCATCATCGCGGATCACGCGATCGGCGCGCTCCAGGTTGCCGATACGAAAACAGGTCATTGCATCGAGAAACTGTGTTTCGACGGTGCCGCCCATCAGCAATACTTTCGAGCGGATTGCCTCGAGGTCATTGTCGTACTGTTTGGATGAATGATCGCCGGACATTGTGTCACTCCGTCTTCGTGTTGTCTGGATTGGGGTTAGGGCCGCGTTCAACCGAAGCGGCCCACCACGTCATGCGTTGCGGCTGCGGCGCTTATGGTTTGCGTGGGACGATTCCGCTACGGAAAACTCGTTGGCCAGGGGCGAGGCGATGCAGCCTGAACGCGGGCCAGGCGCCGATCACCAGTGAAATGATGGCGCCAATTAGCACCAGCAGCACGGAACGGGCGAACGTCATCGTTGCTCTATAGAAGAAATCCTGCCCGCGCTGCTTGTGCATCGCCGACATCATCTCGGCGTAGCTAAGGTCTGGCACGGCTTGATCGGCACTTTGATCATCGCCACGGGTGGGTTTGCACTCATAATCGACTCGATGATGTGGGTTAGCCTCGCTTCCCGCACCGGGAAGCGCAGTCTAGCCCGCTCGCGCCCCCGCCCGGATGGGAAGGGAGCCGAGGGAAACCTTACTTACCAAATTGCCTTTCCAGAAACATCCTTGATCTGCGCTTTCCAGGCGCCCTGCACCAGCTTGGTGACCGCATCGGGCAATGGAACATAGTCCAGTTCGGTTGCTGCAGCATCACCGTTCTTGAACGCCCATTCAAAGAATTTCAACACTTCTTTCCCCTTGCCTGCATCGGCTTGCGCTTTGTGCATCAGGATGAAGGAAACGCCAGTGATGGGCCAGCTCGTCTTGCCAGCCTGATCCGTCAGCACGATCGAGAAGCCCGGGGTCTTGGACCAGTCGGCACCAGCGGCTGCAGCCTTGAAGTTGTCATCATCGGGTTGCACGAACTGTCCATCGCGGTTTTTCAGCTGGGTGTGCGCTATTTTGTTTTTCTTGGCGTAAGCCCATTCCACGTAGCCGATCGAATCCTTGATGCGCTGCACATTCGCGGCAACGCCTTCATTGCCCTTGCCGCCCACGCCTACCGCCCATTTCACGGCCGTGCCGGCACCGATCTTGGTTTTGAATTCGGGGCTGGTTTTCGACAAGTAATCGGTGAACAGGAACGAGGTGCCGGAGCCGTCTGCACGATGCACCACGGTGATCTCGGTTGCCGGCAACTTCATGCCAGGATTCAAAGCCGCGATTTCCGGCGCATTCCACTTGGTGATCTTGCCCAGGTAAATGTCGGCCACTACCGGCCCGGTCAGCTTCATCTGGCCAGGCGCGACCCCGTCCAGGTTGACGATGGGCACCACGCCTCCCATGATTGCCGGAAACTGCATCAAGCCTTCAGCGTCCAGGTCTTCCGCCTTCAAAGGCATGTCCGACGCGCCGAAGTCGACGGTCTTGGCCTTGATCTGCTTGATGCCGGCGCCGGAACCGACCGACTGGTAGTTCAAGCCGTTGCCGGTGGTTTTTTTGTACGACTCTGCCCATTTGGCATAAATCGGGTATGGAAAGGTCGCGCCCGCGCCGGTCATGTCCGCCGCCGAGGCGGACGAGGAAGAAAATGCCAGGGCGGCAGCGGCACCAACGACGAGGGAGGAAAACATCAGTTTCGTTCGCATATCTAGTCCTTAAGAGGTTGTGACAGATTCAATACGGTGCAGTCTACCGGTCAAATATGACAGGTTTATGACCTCGTCCAGATCTCAAGAAAATCGCTTTTCCCGCAACATGCCGGGTCAGATAAGTACAATCGAATATCGTTGCCACATGGATATTGTCACCAAGCTGTCATATTCCACCATTAGACTGAATCCCCTTTACCGAAATTAATCATTTGCACAGACCAGACAGGCACATGAAATCCGAACCGCACGCGGAATCGCCCAAGCCCCCCATTTTTCTTGATCGCGAATTGTCCCAGCTCGCTTTCAACCGGCGTGTGCTGGCCCAGGCCGAAGACAGGAACGTCCCCTTATTGGAGCGGCTGCGCTACCTTTGCATTGTCAGCAACAATCTGGATGAGTTTTTCGAAGTCCGGGTGGCCGGCCTGCTGGCCGCCGGCAGTGTCGACGGTCCATGGTCAGAGCGCCCTGCCCTGGTTGCAAGCCTGGCCAGCATCAGCCATGAATGCCATGCGCTGGTGAGGCGGCAATACGAGATCCTCAATACGGAACTGTTGCCGCAATTGCTGGCCCGTGGCGTGCATCTGGCGCGCCATACCGACCGCAACGAGGCCCAGCGCGCCTGGATCAAGGACTATTTTGAACGGGAAGTGCGCCCCCTGCTCACGCCCATCGGGCTCGATCCGGCCCATCCATTTCCCCAGGTGGTCAACAAGAGCTTGAATTTCATCGTGTCCCTGTCGGGCAAGGATGCGTTCGGGCGCGGCACCGCGATTGCCATCGTCAAGGCGCCGCGGGTGTTGCCGCGCGTAATACGCCTGCCGGGCGAACTGTCAAAGAATGGCATGTCATTTTGCCTGCTGTCTTCCATCATCCATGCCCATATTGCCGATCTGTTCACCGGTCGCGAGGTGACGGCCTATTCACAGTTCCGGGTCACCAGGGACAGCGACTTGTGGGTCGATGAGGATGAAGTGAAGAACCTGCGCCAGGCGCTCAAGGGCGAATTGCAGGGACGCCAGTTCGGCACCTCGGTCAGGCTCGAAGTGGCGGAAAACTGTTCGCCCGAGCTCGCGCAATTCTTGCTGGACCAGTTCGAACTGGATCAAAGCCGCCTGTATGCGGTGAACGGCCCCGTCAATCTGGTGCGATTGACCGAATTGATCGAGCAAGTCAAGCTACCGGCGCTGCACTTCCCGCCCTTTTTTCCATCCATGTTGCAACACGCCGACAATGCGAACATCTTCTCCGCGCTCAACAAGCGCGACATCTTGCTGCACCACCCGTTCCAATCGTTCCAGACCGTAATCGATTTCATCCGCAGCGCCGCGCATGACAAGGACGTGGTCGCCATCAAGCAAACCGTTTACCGCACCGGCATGAATTCGGACTTGATGGAATCGCTCATCACGGCCGCCCGCATGGGCAAGGAAGTGACCGTGATTGTCGAGCTGATGGCGCGCTTCGATGAGGAGGCCAATATCAACTGGGCCGACCGGCTGGAACAGGCCGGCGCACAGGTAGTGTACGGCGTAGTGGGCCTGAAAACCCATGCCAAACTGGCGCTCGTGATCCGGCGCGAGCAAGGCGCGCTCCGGTTTTATGCCCACCTTGGCACAGGCAATTATCATCCGACCACCACCAAACTGTACTCCGACTTCGGCTTACTGACCGCGCGCCAGGAATTGGCGCTCGAGGTCAACGAAGTCTTCATTCACTTGACCAGCCTAACCAAACCGCATAAATTGAATCACCTGTGGCTCGCGCCATTCGCGCTGCAAAGCCAAATCATCAAGTCGATCCGGAACGAGGCGAAGATTGCGCGCGCCGGCCGGCCGGGCCGTATCATCGCTAAAGTGAATGCGCTGGTGGACGAATCGGTCATCCGCGCCCTTTACGCGGCATCCAGCGATGGCGTCAAGATCGACTTGATCGTGCGCGGCGCTTGCACCCTCACCCCTGGGGTACCCGGCCTGTCGGTCAACATCCGGGTACGCTCCATCATTGGGCGCTTCCTGGAGCACAGCCGGATCTATTACTTTCGCAACGACCTGGCGCACGATGTCTATCTGTCGAGTGCCGACTGGATGAGCCGCAACCTGGTCCGCCGGGTCGAAGTGGCGTTTCCAGTGCTCGACAAGGCGCTTAAGCAGCGCGTGATCGCGGAGGGCTTGAACCCCTATATGAAGGAAAACGCAAATGCGTGGGAACTGGAACCGGATGGACTTTACCAGCGCCGCAAGCCGCGCGGAAAACAGGCCGCATTCAGTGCCCAGCAATATCTGATGTCGACCGTGGGCGCACCAAGTGCGCTGCTTAACGAATGAGCCGGCCAGGTTATCGATGTCAATTTGAAGAAAAGCCGCTAATGGGTTATCGGGAGCAACGGAACAGAAACTGGGGTTAAGCCTAAAAGTAATATAAAAACATCATAACCACGGATTTTTCACATAAGCGATTACTGAACAGGCCCCGCATCGGTGTCGCCCGGCCCCTGAGTGGCCGCAATTTTCCTCGGAGCACCGATTCTGGAACAGCGAAGAAATAGCGCCCCAGCATGTTGATATGCTCACGCACAATGTCGTCCCATTGCTCAGCGAGCAACGCCAGGTTGACCCGTTGTTCGCAATTTTATCGAGCGGGCCATAGTCGGCATCGGGATCG
>JANPCW010000297.1:0-14800 GCA_031431155.1 Janthinobacterium sp.
CAAGCTCCATCGAGTCCATTTGCAGGCTTAGGTGGAATTATTCACTTCGCAGGCGACCAACTGGTCTCGACTTGAGAGAAATATTCAATGAAAAACACTCCGAAAAAACTGACTTTATCCGTTAAAAAGGCTGCTCAGTCAAGTCCTGCCCAACTGACCGTACCGAAAGCCACGTTGTCGTATCTTATTGAAGATACGCAAGCTGCCAACACCGTCACCGTCGTCAAGAAATCGCGTTCGCGCTTGGCACTTGCCGCAGCGCAAGCCGATGATACACCCGCGCTGCTTGAAGCGATCGCGCCTGCCAAGGCCGCGGTGCCCAAGGTTGCCGCGCTGCCGCGCAAGATTGAAGTTGGCGCGATTGCGGCCACCAAGGGCGAACCGGTCGCGAAGGCGGCGGTAACGCCCAAGCCCGCCGTGGCGCGGCCTGACGTGGCCCGCCCCAAGCTCGCTTCCAAAGCAAAAATCGAGGTCGAGCCATTAGTGATCATCACCGCGGGCCCGGCTGTGAGCCAGACCACGGACGCGGCTGCTCTGGCCGCGATCGATACCTCCGGTTATTTCCTGCCGACCGTCAAAGTGCCAGGCCGCCGCGGCCGCAAGCCCAGCGAGTTTACGCCTGAAAACGATGAAGTGGCGGCATTGAACGCGGTTGAGCGCGCCGAATTGAAAGCGGTCTCGAAAGCGAAGGATCGTAAGGCCAAACTCGGCGTCAACGAGGCGCCGGTCACGGACGCGGCGGCCAATGAAGCCGATCTGGAGCGCCGTCGTCAGCAAATCAAGGGCTTGATCAACATGGGTAAGGAACGCGGTTTCCTGACCTATGCCGAGATCAATGACCAGTTGCCGGAAAATATTATCGATCCGGAAGCGATCGAAGGCATCATCGCCACCTTCAACGACATGGGCATTGCGGTCTACGAGCGCGCGCCCGACGCGGAAAACTTGTTGCTGACCGATAACGTGGCCACCGTCACCAGCGACGATGAAGTGGAAGCGGCTGCCGCCACGGCGCTGTCGACGGTCGATTCCGATTTCGGCCGCACCACCGACCCGGTGCGCATGTATATGCGTGAAATGGGCGCGGTGGCGCTGCTCACCCGCGAAGGCGAAATCGAAATCGCCAAGCGTATCGAAGGCGGCCTGAAGGACATGATACAGGCGATCTCGGCCTGTCCGACCACGATCGCCGAAATCGTCACCTTGTCGCAAAAAATCGCGAAAGATGAACTCAAGGTCGACGAAGTGGTCGATGGCTTCGTCGACCTGAACGAAACCAACGCGCCATCGGCGCCGGCACCAGCGCCGGCGCCGGCTGCCGCTTCGGACGATGAGGAAGACGAGGAAGAAGCGGTCGAGGAAGATGGCGACGCCAACGGCGGCGCGGCCGGTTTTTCTAGCGAGCAACTGGTGCAGCTGAAACGAAGCGCGCTGGAAAAATTCGCGACCATCGCGACCCAGTTCGACAAGATGCGCAAGGCGCCGGACGGTTATAACTCAAAGGCTTACATCAAGGCGCAAGAGGCGATCTCGGCAGAATTGCTGGGCATCCGTTTCACCGCCAAAGTGGTCGAGAAGCTGTGTGACACCTTGCGCGGTCAAATGGACGAGGTGCGCCACATCGAGAAAGCGGTGCTGGAAGTGTGCGTGAACAAATGCGGCATGCCGCGCGCCCATTTCATCAAGGTATTCCCTGGCAGCGAGACCGACCTGGACTGGGTCGATGGCGAAGTCGACTGCAAGTATCCGTACAGCGCCATTCTTGGCCGTAACGTACCAGCGGTCAAGGAGTTGCAAAAGAAGATGATCGACTTGCAGGCGCGGGTGGCATTGCCGCTGGCCGACCTGCGCAAGATCAACAAGCAGATGGCGGCCGGTGAAAAACGCGCGCGCCACGCCAAGCGCGAAATGACGGTGGCCAACTTGCGGCTGGTGATTTCGATCGCCAAAAAATACATCAACCGCGGCCTGCAATTCCTTGACCTGATCCAGGAGGGCAACATCGGCTTGCTGAAAGCGGTCGACAAGTTCGAATACCGGCGCGGCTACAAGTTCTCGACTTACGCAACCTGGTGGATCCGGCAAGCCATCACGCGCTCGATCGCCGATATGGCGCGCACCATCCGGGTGCCGGTGCACATGATCGAGACAATCAACAAAATGAACCGGATTTCGCGCCAAATCATGCAGGAAACGGGCAGCGAGCCGGATCTGGCGACCTTGGCGCTGAAGATGGAAATGCCGGAGAACAAGGTGCGCGAGATCATGAAGATCGCGAAAGAACCGATCTCGATGGAAACCCCGATGGGCGAGGACGGCGATTCGCAGTTGGGCGACTTCATCGAAGACAACACCACCTTGGCCCCGCTCGACGCCGCACTGCATGCATCAATGCGCAGCGTGATCAAGGAAGTGCTGGACTCGCTGACCCCGCGCGAAGCGAAAGTGTTGCGCATGCGCTATGGCGTGGAAATGTCGAACGACCATACGCTGGAAGAAGTGGGCAAGCAGTTTGACGTCACGCGCGAGCGGATCCGTCAAATCGAGGCCAAGGCGATGAGCAAATTGCGCCAGCCATCGCGCTCGGACAAGCTCAAGAGCTTCCTGTCCAGTCATTGATTACTGAACCGGCTATGGTGGCATAAACCCGGTTCACGCAAGCTTTTAGCAATCGCGGCGTGCCCGTCCAGTTAATGGATGGGCACGCCGCGATTGCGTTTACACCGCGCCTGGGCGGCTAGCCCGTGTTACGCAGCCCTGCAGCTACGCCATTGATCGACAAATGAATCCCGCGATGGACCCGCGCGTCGAGCTTGCCCGGCGCGTGCGAACGGTGGCGTTTGATCAGCTCCACTTGCAGGTGGTTGAGCGGATCAAGGTAGGCGAAACGGTTCATGATCGAACGCGCCAGCAAGGGATTGCCAGCCAGCCGTTCGTGCGTGCCCGTGATCAGTTCGAGGCACTCCAGGGTGCTGCCGTGCTCTTGCACGATGCGCTTGAAGATACGCTCGCGCAGTTCCCGGTCGGTCACCAGTTCGGCATAGCGCGACGCGATGGCCAGGTCGGTCTTGGCCAGCACCATGTCCATGTTCGAGAGCAGAGTCGCAAAGAACGGCCACTCCTGGTACATGGCGCGCAGGGTGGCGATCTTGTCGTCGCGCTCGCCTGCCTGGCCCTGGCCCTGGTCCAGCCAGGCGCTAATCGCGCTCCCAAAGCCGTACCAGCCGGGCAGCAGCAAACGGCATTGGCCCCAGGAGAATCCCCACGGAATGGCGCGCAAGTCTTCAATGCGCTTGGTCGACTTGCGCGAGGCGGGGCGCGACCCGAGGTTTAGTTCGGCAATTTCCGCGATTGGCGTGGCCGAGAAAAAATAATCGGTAAAGCCCGGTGTTTCGTACACCAGGTTGCGGTAAGACTGGTAGGCGCGCCCGGATAAATCGGCCATGACCGCTTCAAAACCGGTCAAGCGCTGGGCGTGCGCGCCTTGGCCCGGATGCGGCATCAGGCTTGCCTCCAGCGTTGCCGCCACCAATAGTTCGAGGTTGCGGCGCCCGATCTCGGGGTTCGAGAATTTCGAGGCGATGATTTCACCTTGCTCGGTCAGGCGGATCTGGCCGTTCACGGTGCCCGGGGGCTGGGCCAGGATGGCTTCGTAGCTCGGTCCGCCGCCGCGCCCGACGGTGCCGCCCCGGCCGTGGAACAGGCGCAGCTTGACGCCGGCATGCGCGAACACCTTGACCAGGTGGATTTCGGCTTTGTAGAGTTCCCAGTTCGACGTCAAAAACCCGCCGTCCTTGTTCGAGTCCGAGTAGCCGAGCATGACTTCCTGCAACTGGCCCTGCTTGGCGATCAGCTGCTGGAGCAGTGGCAAGGCCATCAGGCTTTCCATGATGTCGGCGGCGCGCTGCAAATCGGGGATCGTTTCGAACAGCGGCACCACCATCAGATCGAGCTCGCAGTCGGCCTGGCCGTCATGCCAGGTAGTGCGCAGCAGGCCGGTTTCCTTTTGCAGCAGCAGCACTTCCAGCAAGTCGGACACGGTTTCGGTGTGCGAGATGATGTAGTTGCGGATGGCGCGCACCCCATAGCGCTGGCGGATCTGCTTGGCCGCGCGCAGGATCGCCAGCTCGCCATTGGTTTCGTCCGAATACTGGGCGTAAGGCGAATACAGCGGGCGCGGTTGGGCAAGTTCGGCCAGCAGCAAGGCCACTTTGCGCTGTTCGGCCAAACCGGCATAGTCCGCCTCGGTGGCGCTGCTGGCGAATAGTTCGGCCAGCACCCGCTCATGCACGTCGGAGGTCTGGCGCATGTCGAGCGAGGCCAGGTGGAAGCCGAAAATATCGGCGGCCCGGCGCAGGGTCGACAGGCGCGGTGCGATCAGCACGCTGCCATGGTGGCTGGCCAGCGAATCGATCAGGATTTGCAGGTCGGCGGCAAACTCGGTTGCCACCGCATAGGGCGCGGCCGGGCCAACCTCGCGTCGCAGTATATTGGTCGCCCCCAACAGGCGCGCCGTGGCCGCCAGGCGCGCGTAGATTTCGATCAGGGCGCGCCGGTACGGCTCGTCGCTGCGGTGCGGGGAAGTGTCGGGCGAGGCGTCGGCCAACGCCTGCAGCGCCGGGCTGACCCCGACCATCAGGGTCGAAATCGACAATTGCGCGCCCAGCGCGTGTACTTCGTCCAGGTAAAAATCGAGGATGGTGGTGGCGTGGCGCGTCAAGGCATGCTCCATGGTGCCGGCATTCACGTTCGGGTTGCCGTCGCGGTCGCCGCCGATCCAGCTGCCCATTTGAATGTACGGTGCGCTGCCGGCATCAGGCGCGCCGGCGTCGGGCCCGTAATGGGCCGCGATGTCGCTCTCGATGTCGTCATACAGGCCCGGCAGTTCGCGCAGGAAGGTAATGCGGTAGTAGGACAGGGCGTTGTCGATCTCGTCGGCCACGGTCAGCTTCGAGTAGCGCAGCATGCGGGTTTGCCACAGGGTGGCGATGCGGGCATGCAGCAGATGCAAATTGGCCGCCTGCTCCTTGGGTGTGAGCCGCAGATCGCGCTCGGCCAGCAGGCGCGCGATATCATGCTCGGCATCGAGGATGCTCTTGCGCTGCACTTCGGTCGGGTGGGCCGTCAGGACCGGCGCAATCAAGGCGTCGCGGAAGAAGGTGTCGACCGTATGCTTGTCAATCCCGGCCTGCTTGAGCTTGTTCAGCGCAAAACCGACGCTGCCTTGTTGCGCCGGTGACCCGCCCAGTAAATGGGCGCGCCGGCGCCGGTTGTGGTGCTGGTCCTCGGCGATGTTGGCCAGGTGCGAGAAATAGGAAAACGCGCGCACCACCGAAATGGTCTGGTCGCGCGTGAGCTTTTTCAGCAAAATGTTCAGCTCGTCGCCGGCCTTGGCGTCGGCTTCGCGCCGGAACCGCACGGCGGTCTGGCGGATGGTTTCGACGACGCCGAACACATCCTCGCCTTCCTGGTCGCGCAAGACGTCGCCTAATAAGCGGCCCAGCAGGCGGATGTCTTCCTTGAGAGGGGCGTCCTTATCGACGCTTGAGCGTTCGTTGGGTTCGTTCGTTTCCGTCGCGTGCTTTACCATAATGAGGAGCCAGATGTGAATTAATGTGAGCGCAGAGGCTGATGGCCACGGTGTGCGGGGAGGCGCGTGATAAAATTTGTGATCTTAAGCATGCGCGAGTAAGTGCGAGTAAGTGCAAGTGAGTGCAAGTGAGTGCCAGAAAGCGAAATACGCCGGGTAGCGTTAACGACAGTGAAAGAATCCGTTTTGAAAACATCCGAAGTGACGCACAGCAATGTGACGCAGCAGCATCCATCCAAATTGATCATCGCCTCGCGTGAAAGCCGGCTCGCCATGTGGCAGGCCGAGCATGTGCGCGCGCGCTTAGCGTTATTATATCCGCAGTGCAGCATCGAAATTCTCGGGATGACCACCCGCGGCGATCAAATTCTTGACCGGGCCCTGTCCAAGGTCGGCGGCAAGGGCTTGTTCGTGAAGGAACTGGAAGTGGCCATGGACGAAGGGCGTGCCGATCTGGCGGTCCATTCGCTCAAGGACGTGCCGATGGACTTGCCGGAGGGCTTCGTGCTGGCTGCGATCCTCGAGCGCGAGGATCCGCGCGATGCCTTCGTGTCCAACGATTACGCCAGCCTGGCCGATCTTCCGCCCGGGGCCGTGGTCGGCACCAGCAGCTTGCGCCGCCAGTCGCTGATCGCGGCGCGCTATCCGCATCTGGTGATCCACCCGTTGCGCGGCAATCTCGATACCCGGCTTGGCAAACTCGACCGCGGCGATTACGCGGCCATTATCCTGGCCGCTGCCGGCTTGAAACGGCTGGGCTTGCCCGAGCGCATCCGCTCGCTGCTGGCACCCGAGCAAAGCCTGCCGGCCGCCGGGCAGGGTGCGATGGCGATCGAGATCGTCTCCAATCGCAGCGACGGACTCGATTTGCAGGCGCTGCTTGCTCCGCTAAACCATATTGCCACGCAGCGAGCCGTGCTGGCTGAACGCAAGGTCTCGAAAGTGTTCGGCGGCAGCTGCCAGATTCCGCTGGCGGCGTTTGCCACGGTTTCGGGCGACACCATGCGCCTGCGCGCAATGGTCGCCACGCCGGACGGCTTGCGCATGGCCAGCGCCGACGTGAGCGGGCCGGCCGACGCGCCCGAGCAACTGGGACAGCAAGCGTCCGACCTGTTGCATCAGCAAGATGCGCGCGCCATCCTGGCCGCCTGTGCGGTCGCCCCCGAGGCCGACCCGGACAGCGCGGCCGATGCCTAATACGGTGGTCATCACGCGTCCGTTGGCGCAGTGCCAGGCACTGGCGCGCGGCGTGGCCGCTATCGGGCGGCCGGTGGCGCTACTGCCGCTGCTGGTCATTGAGCCGCTGGCCGACCCGGCGCCGCTGATCGCGGTTTTGGCCGAGCTGGACGCCTACGCGCTGGTCGCCTTCGTTTCGCCGAACGCGATCGATGCCGTGTTTGGGTACATCGAGCAATGGCCGGCGGGCGTGGCGCTGGCGGTGCTGGGCGAAGGCAGCCGCAGCGCATTGGCCGCGCACGGCATCACTGACGCCAGCGCGACCATCGTCAGCCCGCTTGACCCGGCGCACAGCGATTCCGAACATTTGCTGCAAGCACTGGATTTGAGCGCTCTGCGCGGGCGCCGCGTATTGATCGTGCGCGGCGAAAGCGGACGCGAATTGATGGCCGATGGCTTGCGCGCCGCTGGCGCCCTGGTCAGCACGGTGGCGGCCTACCGGCGCAGCGTGCCGCACCTGACGGCGCCGCTGCGTGCCACGCTGGCAGCGCTGCTGGCGCAAGAGAACGAGTGGATCGTCACCAGTTCGGAAGCCCTGCGCGGATTGATGCAACTGGTGCGCGAACTCGACGCGGGCGGCGTCGATGCCGCCGCTGGGGAATCGGCTGTTGTGAAAATGCAACATCAACATTTGCTCGTACCGCATGCCCGTATTGCCCAAACCGCCGAAGCGCTTGGGTTTACCCGACTCACGCTTACCGGATCAGGCGACGAACGCTTGCTCGCCGCGTTACAATCACGCCCATGAACGAATTGCCTACTTTACCCGAGCCGAACCCGCCGCATGGTCCCGTGATCACTGCCGCCGCGCCCGAAAAACCGCCTTCGGCGCCCACCATTGTCGATATCTTGCAACGGCCGCTGACTGCGGCCGTCATCGTGCTGGCCGTGTTGCTGGCATTGCAGACCTGGTCGTCCCACAACCAGGTGCGCAATTTGCGCGAGGAAACAGCACGCCGGCTGCAAAAAAGCGACGTTTTGAACATGGAAACGAGCACCTTGGGCAAAGCGGTGCAGGAAACCCAAAAAGAGCTGCAACTGCGGGTAGGGGTGTTGGAAAATCGCCAGACCGAGGCGCAAAGCCAGCAAATCGCACTTGAACAGTTGTACCAGGATTTGTCGAAGAATCGCGACGAATGGGCGCTGGCCGAGATCGAGCAAGTGCTGTCGACCGCCAGCCAGCAATTGCAGTTGGCGGGCAATGTGCAGGGCGCGCTGATCGCGCTGCAGAACGCCGACCGCAGCTTGTCGCGCTCGGACAAGCCGCAATTTATCACGATCCGGCGCGCCATCGCGAAGGATGCCGAACAACTGAAGGCGCTGCCCAGCGTGGATCTGATCGGCGTTGCATTGCGCATTGACAGTGTGATCGGCCAGATTGACACGTTGCCGATGCTGGCCGACGAGAAACCGACCCTGCCGGCGCCCGCGCCGAGCAAGGTGCGCGCGAGACAAGGCCAAGCGGCCAAAACGGGCACTGGCAACTCGCCGGCACCGCTGGCCGGCAACGCCTGGTTGTCCAAGCTGCAAGACGTCTGGCATAGCTGGAGCAGCGAGATGTGGACCGATGTGCAGCAACTGATCCGGGTGCGCAGTGTCGAGACGCCCGAGGCGCTGATGGTCTCCCCGAGTCAGGTTTATTTCCTTCGCGAAAATCTCAAGCTGCGCCTGCTCAATGCCCGCCTGGCCCTGTTGTCGCGCAACGAAGCGGCCTTTCGCAGCGATCTGATCGCGGCCCAGAATACGCTCGCCAAATATTTCGACACGCGCGCCAGGCAGACGCAAACGGCGCAAGCGTCGCTGCGCCAAGTGCAGGCCAGCACGATTGCGATCGAGATGCCGACCCTGTCGGTGAGCCTGAACGCCGTGCGCAACTACAAACCGAAGCCTTAATCACCATGCGCCTATTTCTCTGGCTACTCGCCTTGATGGCCGCCGCCATCGGTATCGCCGTGACGGCGCGCCTCAATCCGGGCAACGTGGTGCTGTTTTATCCGCCTTACCGGATCGACTTGTCGCTCAATTTCTTCCTGTTGCTGGAACTGCTGCTGCTGCTGCTGTTGTACATGGCGATCCGCGCCTTTCGCACCACCCTGCAAATGCCGGGACGGGTCGCCGCCTACCGCCAGCGCAAGCGCGAGCGGGACGCCAACAAGGGATTGCGCGACGCCTTGAAGGCACTGTTCGAGGGCCGTTTCGGTCATGCCGAAAAGGCGGCAATGCGCGCCACCGATTTGCCGGAAAACGCCGGTCTGGCGGCATTGATCGGGGCCCGCGCCGCGCACCGCATGCGCCAGGCAACGCGGCGCGACAACTGGATCAACAGCATGGCGCATGACAATGCACTCAAGACGGCGCGCCTGATGACGATGACCGAGCTGCTGGTCGATGACCATCAGCCGCAAGCGGCGCTGCAAGCGGTGGCCGAACTCAATACCAGTGGCACGCGCCATATCCATGCGCTGCAGTGGTCCCTGAAAGCCCAGCAACAAGCCAAGAACTGGCCGGAGGTGTTGCGCCTGGTGCGCTCGCTGGACAAGCACAAGGCGTTGCATCCGGCGTTGTCGTCGCGCTTGCGCGAGCTGGCCTACGAAACGTTGTTGTCCGATAGTGCGCATGACGCCGAATCGGTGCTGCGGGTGTGGGCCACGATTCCCGCCTCGGACCGGGTCAAGCCCTATATTGCAGCGCGCGCCGCAAGCGCATTCAATGCGCGCGGCTTGCACCACGAAGCATGCACGGTCGCCGAGAACGCGCTCGCGCATGAGTGGGACGACCGGGTGATTCGCGCCTATCGCGACTCGGCCGCGCAATCGGGCACACCGGCCTTGCTGTCCCAGATCGAGCACTGCGAAACGTGGATGAAACAACGTCCGGCCGATGCCGAACTGGCGCTCGCGCTCGGATCGCTCTGTCTCAAGCAAAAGCTGTGGGGCAAGGCCCAGCGCTTTTTGGAACAGGCTTTGTCCGACGCCAGCGAAGCGCGCATGGTGCGCGAAGCCCATCTGAAACTGGCGCAACTGCATGAGGAGCTGCAGCAGCCCGAAGCAGCGGCCGCCCATTACCGCCAGTGTGCATTGGCCAGTGTTCTTTAAGATCCCGCCGGTAAAGCGATCGTGAATGGCGGGAAGCTTTGCTGCGTTGCACAAGCGGGCCTCAAATGTCGTTATAATTGTGCCGGTTAACCATTGTCCGCAAAAGAGGAAATCTCCATGAGTTTGAATAAAGTGCCATCCGGCCGCGATTTGCCAAACGACTTCAATGTGATCATCGAGATCCCGATGAACGCCGATCCGATCAAGTACGAAGTGGACAAGGAGTCGGGCGCGATTTTCGTCGACCGCTTCATGGGCACGGCAATGCATTATCCTTGCAACTATGGCTACATCCCGCACACCATCGCCGACGATGGCGACCCGGTCGATGTGCTGGTTGTCACGCCGTTTCCGCTGTTCCCCGGCGTTGTGGTGCGCTGCCGCCCGATCGGCGTGTTAAAGATGTCGGACGAGGCCGGCGGCGATGCCAAGGTGCTGGCCGTGCCAGTGGACAAAGTGCTGTCGATCTATAGCCATTGGCAAAAGCCGGAAGACATGAATGAACTGCGCCTGCGCCAGATTCAGCATTTCTTCGAGCACTATAAAGACCTTGAAGTGGGAAAGTGGGTCAAGATCGAGGGCTGGGGTGGTCCGGAAGACGCCAAGGCGGAAATCATGGGCGGCGTCGAAGCGTACCAAAAAGCGGTGGACAAGCCAGGTTTCTAAGGCTGGCCAGTGGCGCGATATGCTGCGATTTGCTGTTTGATTAGCGCACCCTGTAAGAAAAGGGTGCGTTTTTTTGGCCGCTTGCAAAGGAGAATTCCCGATCCGATCAGCGTGGCGGTTTCGCTATCCTTTGAGCGCGCGCTTCAGCTCGCTTGGCTGCGGAACGGATTGCGTTCGTTCAGTTCATCGATGTAGGCTTCGATACCCCCGCTTTCACGCTCCAGGAATCGTTCGATCGCATCGGCAAAGCCCGGGTGCGCCAGCCAGTGCGCGGACCAGGTTTTCTGCGGCAGGAAGCCGCGCGCCATTTTGTGTTCGCCTTGGGCTCCTCCTTCGAAACAGCCGATCTGCTGCTCGATGCAAAATTCCAGCGGCTGATAATAGGATGTCTCGAAGTGCAGGCACGGCACGTGTTCCAGTGCGCCCCAGTAGCGCCCAAACAGCGTCGCCTGGGTGAGGATCAGCAGCGAACAGGCGATCGGCTGGCCGCCGCGCTCGGCCACGATCAGCAGGATATTGTTGGCCATGGTGCGCCCGATGCGCAGGAAAAAATCAAGATTCAGATACGGCGTCGAGCGATGCTCGGCATAGGTTTGCGCATAGCAGCGATGGAACAGGCGCCAGTCCGCCTCGCTGGCATCGATCCCGCGCACCCGGCGCAAGCTGACGCCGGCGTCTCGCACCTTGCGCCGTTCAGCCCGGATATTCTTGCGTTTCTTCGGTTCCAGGGTCGCGAGAAACTGCTCGAAATCGCGATAGCCGTTGTTGATCCAGTGGAACTGAACGGCGCTGCGCAGCATGAATCCAGCCTGCTCCAGTAAAAGCGCATCGTCCTGCGGCGGGAACAGAATGTGGCAAGAGGACACGCCGGCCGCCGCTTGCTGCTCGGTGAGGGTCCGGATCAGGGCTGCGCGCGCAGCAGGGTCACGCGCCAACAGGCGCGGGCCCGTCACCGGCGTGAACGGGATGGCCGACAGCAGCTTCGGGTAATATTCCAGCCCCTGGCGTTGATAGGCATCGGCCCACGCCCAATCGAACACATACTCGCCATAGGAATGCGATTTCACATACAGGGGCAGGGCGGCCGCCAGCTGCTCCCCCTGGTAGAGCGCCAGATATTGCGCTTGCCACCCGGTGGCGGCGCTGACGCTGCCCGATTCATGCAGCGCGTGCAGAAAGGCGAACGACAGAAAGGGATTGGCGTTCGGCTGCATGGCGACCAATTCATTCCATGCTGTTTCGCCAATCTCGGAAAGAGAAGAAACGATACACGTGCGATAATTCATCTTTGCCAGTTCTGCCTTGATCAGCCCGACAGGGCCGCAGTTCGGGGCTGCGGTTCGCCCTCGGGTTCGGTCCCGCATTTCACTTACTTGATTCACCAACCATCGCCAACATGACAGTCAACGTCGCTATCGCTCAAATGAACAGTACGGTCGGCGATCTGGCCGGTAATCGGGCAAAGATCGTCGATCTGGCGCGCCGTGCGGCCGAAGGCGGCGCTGATATTGTTCTGACACCGGAATTGTCGCTGGTCGGCTATCCGCCGGAAGATCTGCTGCTGCGCAATGCATTTTACGCAAAAACGCAGGAAGCGTTTGATGCGCTGACCCTGGATCTGGCCCAGTTCAAGGATTTGCACGTCGTCATCGGCCACCCGGTGCTGGAAGCGGATGGTCAAACCCGTTTCAATGCCGCCACCGTCGTCGTCAACGGCAAGGTGTTGGGCAGTTACCGCAAGCACGATCTGCCCAATTCCACCGTGTTTGACGAGAAGCGCTACTTCACCTGCGCCGACCAGCCTTTCGTGTTCGCCGTCAAAGGCGTCCGGTTCGGGGTCAATATTTGCGAAGACACTTGGTTCCCGCGTGCGCCGCGGCGCGCCAAAGAGGCGGGCGCGCAAGTGTTGCTGGTGCCGAACGGCTCGCCCTACCACATGAACAAGCAGCATTTGCGCTACGAGGTGATGCGCGAGAATGTGTGCGCGCAAGGCTTGGCCCTGGTCTATGCGAACCTGGTCGGCGGCCAGGACGAATTGATTTTCGACGGCGACTCGTTCGTGATGGACCAGGCCGGTGTTATCTGCGCCCAGCTCAAGCATTTCGATGAAGACTTGCAAATCGTCCGGTTCGACGGCGCGCAGCCGCAAGCACTGCCTCTGCCTGAGCCGCTGTGCCTTGAGGCGCAGGTGTACCGGGCGCTGGTGCTGGGGGTGCGCGATTACATCGGCAAGAATGGCTTTCCCGGCGTGCTGCTGGGTATGTCGGGCGGCGTCGATTCGGCCCTGACCTTGGCGATTGCAGTGGACGCATTGGGCAGCGACAAAGTGCGCGCGATCATGATGCCATCGCCGTACACGGCTGAGATCTCGCTGATCGACGCGCGCGACATGGTGCAGCGAGTCGGCGTGCGTTACGATGAAGTGCCGATCAATGCCTGTTTCGATGCTTTCCGTGCGACTTTGGCCACGGAATTCGCCGGTCTGGCCGAAGATACCACCGAAGAAAATATCCAAGCCCGCATCCGCGGCACGCTCTTGATGGCGCTGTCGAACAAGCACGGCAGCATCGTCTTAACTACCGGAAACAAGAGCGAGATGGCGGTCGGCTATTGCACGCTGTATGGCGACATGGCCGGCGGCTTTGCCGTGATCAAGGATATCGCCAAGACCCTGGTCTATCGCCTGTGTGCCTACCGCAATGGGGTGTCGGACGTGATCCCGCTTCGGATCTTGACCCGGGGTCCATCGGCCGAGCTACGCCCCGACCAGCTCGACCAGGATTCATTGCCGCCGTATGAAACGCTGGACGCCATCATGCGCATGTATATGGAAGAAAACCGGGCGGTCGCCGAAATCATCGAGGCCGGCTATGCGCCGGCCGATGTGGCCCGGGTTACCCGCCTGATCAAGTTGAGCGAATACAAGCGGCGCCAGTCGCCGGTCGGTATCCGGGTCACCCATCGCGGCTTCGGACGCGACTGGCGCTATCCGATCACCTCGAAATTTTATGAATAGTCGATTCAATCGGCCCGTTTTATCCTAAGGAGTTGCCATGAAACAGATTACCTGCGTGATCAAACCGTTCAAGCTCGATGAAGTGCGCGAAGCGCTGGCTGAAGTGAACGTGACGGGCCTGACCGTGACCGAGGTCAAGGGCTTCGGGCGCCAGAAAGGGCATACCGAGCTGTATCGGGGCGCCGAGTATGTGGTTGATTTCCTGCCTAAAGTGAAAGTGGAAGTGGTGGTCGATGACAGCATGGCCGAGCAGGTGGTGGACGCGATCATCAAGGCGGCACGCACCGGCAAGATCGGAGACGGCAAGATCTTCGTTCAAAATGTTGAACAAGTGATTCGGATCCGCACCGGCGAAACGGGCTCGGCTGCCGTCTAGGCTGGCGCGCAAGCTCGCCGGCTACCTGCTACCTGCGACCGGCTAGCGGCCCAAGCGCAAGTCGAATTTCCATGTCAGCAGGCGCAGGGTGCTGATCGTGATGGCGCTCGACCAGAGCGCGAAGTCGGGCGCTATCCCCGCTTTGTGCTGCAGCAGGTACATCCAGCAGCCGGCGAAAGCGCAAATGGCATACGGGCGCCCGTCGCGCAACACCATCGGCACTTCGTTGCACACGATATCGCGCAGCACACCCCCGAAAATTCCCGTGATGACGCCCATCATCGAGGCGATGAAGATCGGCATGTCCGCAGCCAATGCCTCGGACACGCCCGCAATGGAAAACAGGCCCAGGCCAATCGCATCGGCAATCACGATCAGGCGCTCCGATACGATCTGACGCAGCTTGCGGATCAGCGGCGCTGCGATCAGTGCCAGCACGAAAATGAGAATCGCATATTCCTGGTGGGTGACCCAGAACAGGGGACGTTTGTCGAGCAGGATGTCGCGCAGCGTGCCGCCACCGAACGCGGTAATGAACGCAACCGTGAACACGCCAACCAGATCCATGCGCTTGCGGCGCGCTTCGATGAAGCCCGACAAGGCGCCGACCAGGATCGCGATGATTTCGATGAGTTTGATCAGTGTCATGCGGGGCGTTCGCGAGGGCGGAAAGATGTCAAATGGTAACATCGAAACGCTAACACGGGACTACTCCGTCAGTGCGCCGATGGCGTTGCTCCAGGTCGTTCAATGCGCCTGGCAACTTAGCGCGGGCTCTGGATGGCCGCCTTGAGCAACACCACCAGCGCGCCGTCGCCGCC
>JANPCW010000298.1:0-6025 GCA_031431155.1 Janthinobacterium sp.
GGCTACCGGGTGTTTTCCGATTCGGCGCCCGTGATGGAATTGCCGCTGGCCGAAAAAGCGGGGCTGGGATGGCGCGGCAAGCACACGCTGCTGCTCACCCGCGGCGCCGGTTCGATGTTCTTCCTGGGCGAGATCCTGGTCGATCTGGCGCTGCCGGTGGACGCGCCGGTCAGCGCGCACTGCGGCCAGTGCCAGGCCTGCATCACGGTGTGCCCGACCCAGGCCATCCTGGGGCCGGGCAAGCTGGACGCGCGGCGCTGCATTTCTTACCTGACCATCGAGCTCAAGGGCAGCATCCCGCTTGAGTTGCGGCCCTTGATCGGTAACCGGGTCTACGGCTGCGACGATTGCCAGACCGTCTGCCCGTGGAACAAGTTCGCCCAGCGCGCCACGCTCGCCGATTTCGACGAGCGCAATGGCCTGGGCAGTGCCGGCATGGTCGAATTGTTCGCCTGGAGCGAAGACCAGTTCAATCAGAAAATGGAGGGTAGTCCGATCCGGCGCATCGGCCACGAGCGCTGGCTGCGCAATCTGGCCGTCGGTTTGGGCAATGCGGCCGCGAAGGTCAAGGGCGCGCCCGAGATTGTGCAAGCCTTGGGCGCGCGGGCGCTGCATCCATCGCCGTTGGTACGCGAACACGTCGCGTGGGCTCTGGCCTGCCACGGAATCAGCTAGCCATCAAGCACAACCGGCAGCTTGCTCGGTTACGGCAGGCGTACGTATCGATTGCATCCATTGGCGGTATGGACTACAATGATCCGTAATATTTCCGTACGGGAGGTGCGCGCGATGGTTGCCACTACACAAACTTACGAGCGCATCGACTTGCGCACTTCACCCGAGATCAAGGAATTGATTGTCCGGGCTGCGTCAACAACAGGGATGACGGTAAGTGCGTTTCTCTTGAGTGCAGCCCAAGAGCGAGCCAAACAAGTCCTTGCCGAAACGGAGATGGTGACGCTGACTTCGCGCGACTGGGATGATTTTGCCAAGTCGCTGGACAATTCCGAGAAGCCGCGGCCGAAGCTTGCTGCAGCGATGAATCGGTACCGCGATTGGCGCAAGTGAGGCAGTCGGGTTCCGTCGCAATCGAGCCACTGGCGACCCGCCATGACCGGCGCATTTTTTCCTGCGGTGTCGAAGCGCTCGATCTGTACCTTAGGCGCTTTGCCCGCCAGCATGCCCAGGCAAACATCAGCCGCACCTATGTCGCGGTTAATGGCACAACCGTGCGCGGGTTCTACAGCCTGTCCATGTCGGGAATACGCAGGGACAATCTGCCGGAAAAATATTGGACCCGTTTTCCTAATTTTCCGCTTCCAATCGCGCGTCTGGCTCGTTTGGCAGTCGACCTGAGCCATCAACGCCAAGGGCTCGGTGAACTACTGTTGTCCGATGCCTTGCAGCGTTGCCTGCAAATCTCGGTGTCGATCGGAATGCTAGGTGTGATCGTCGATGCCAAGGACGAACCGGCGCGCGCTTGGTATGAGCGTTACGAGTTCGAGCGTCTACCCGATGCTCCGCAATCGCTTTGGTTGCCGACTGCAGCAATTTTAAAACTGTAGCCTAGCGTTTCGACGCGGTTGTCTCAGATGGGTCGATGTAGCCCCAGTCCGCCTCACTTCAGGAGGCCCGCCAGCTCGACCGCCGTCTTGACCTGCATCTTGTCGAAAATGTGCGCGCGGTGCACTTCGACGGTGCGCATGCTGATGCCGAGTTTGTCGGCGATGACCTTGTTCATTTTCCCGGCCAGGATCAGCTCCAGCACTTCGCGTTCGCGCATCGAGAGCGTTGCATGGCGCGCATGGATGGCGGCGACTTCACCGGCCTGGCGCGAGCCGGCCAGCGCTTCCTGCACCCGGTCCATCAACTGGTTGTCGTTGAAGGGCTTTTCGAAAAAGTCGAACGCGCCGCGCTTGAGGGTATCGACTGCCATCGGCACGTCGCCGTGGCCGGTCAGGAAAATGACGGGCAGGCGCTGCGTCAGGCCGCGCCCGGCCAGTTGGTCGAACACGGCCACCCCATTCATGTCGGGCATGCGCACGTCGAGCAGGATGCAGTCGCCCTGCGGATCGAAACGGCCGTCGATCTCGGCCAGAAATTGGTGCGCGCTGTGGTAGCTGCAGGCGGCAATGCCGCGCGAGCGCGCCAGCCATGCAAGGGAATCGCGGATCACTTCTTCGTCGTCGACGATATGCAGCATCGTGCCCTCCAGGTGGCGTTGTTACCCATCTTAGGCCAGCTTGGGCTGTGCCGGCAATGCGAACTTGAAGATTGTGCCGCCGGCCGGATTGGCCGCGTGCGACAAGGTGCCGCCGTGGAACTCGATGGCGGTGCGGCAGATGTTCAGTCCCATGCCCATGCCTTCGGCCTTGGTCGAGAAAAAGGGCGAGAACAGGCGCTCGGCCACCACCTGCGCAATGCCGTGGCCCTGGTCGATGACCGACACCGTTACCTGCGATTGGGCCCGGTCGTAGCCGGCGACAATGCGCAGGATGCGCCGCACCGGAGCGATGTCTTGCATCGCTTCGGTCGCGTTGCGGGTCAGGTTCAGCAAGACTTGTTCGAGCATCATGCGGTCGGCCCGCACCAGCGGCAGGTCGAACGGGATGCTGGTCTGGATCGCGACGGAAAATTTGCGCGCCTGTAGCTCGATCAGGGTGGCGATACCGTCGACCAAGGTTTGGATCGCCATCGGCTGGCGCTCGGGCTCGCGTTTCTTGACGAATTCGTGGACGCTGCGGATGATTTGCCCGGCGCGCTGGGCCTGGGCGCTGGCTTGTTCCAGCGCCGGCTTGAGCAGGTCGACATCGACGTCGACCCCGGCCGGGCTGCGCGCCAGCAGGTTCAGCGCGCCCGTGGTGTAACTGGAAATGGCGGCCAGCGGCTGGTTCAGCTCGTGCGCCAGCATCGAGGAGATTTCGCCCATGGTGGCAAGGCGCGCGGACGCCTGCAGCTTTTCCTGCTGCTGGCGGTTCAGGTCTTCGGCCCGCTTGCGCTCGGAGATGTCGAGAATCGATCCCATCCACCCGGTTTGGCGCCCGGCGCTGTCGACCAAGGCCGCTTCGAAAATGAGCACCGGGATGCGTTGGCCGTCGGAGCGCTGGAAGATGGACTCGCATTGCGGCGTCACGGTGCCGGCCAGCACCTGTGCGAAACGCTGCTGGTACTCGGCCATCGCTTCCGGCGCCCAGTACGGCATCGGCGGTATCTTGCCCAGCAATTCCTCGGGCGGGTAGCCCACCATCTGGCAAAACGCCGGGTTGACATAGGTCACCCGGCCTTCCAGGTCGCGCGCGCGCAGCCCGGTCACCATCGAGTTTTCCATCGCGGTGCGAAACGACAGTTGCTGGCGCAGTGCGTCCTCGGCGGCCAGCCGGCGCGCGATATGGCGCCACAGGGAGACCAGGCTCCACACCAGTCCCAGCGACAGGGCGATGACCGAGCCGACCAGCAAGTTGGGCAGCAGTTTGGGCGCACTCTTGACGCTGTCGGTGAGCAGCGTGATCGAGGCGCCCGGCAGGTCGAGCGCGCGCTTGTGCGTGTACACGCCGCGGCCCGGGCCGGCCGAGGCGCGCCGGGCGATGGTCTTGTCGTCCAGGTCGACCAGCGTGATCTGGTTGTCCTGGGCGAACCACCACGGCACCATTTCTTCCAGCAGCCTGCTAACCTGGTAAGTCTCGACCAGGCTGCCGATGTAGTCCTTGTCCCGGAACAGGGGCAGGTGGTAATCCATCAGGATCAAGCCGGGCGCGAATGCGCCGTCGTCCACCGCGGCGGGTTGGCTGTACTGCGGGTTGCGGGTTTTGCGGGCGCGCTCGGACGCAGCATGGGACGAGGCGGAAAATTCGATTGACGGGCGCGGCCCGCTGGCGCTGGACGCGAGCATGCTGCCATCGGCATCGAGCCACACCACGCGCCGCAACTCGCGCCCGTTTTTCAGCAGGTTGGCCAGGCGCTGGTGCAACTGGTCGGGCGCCAGATGGTCTGCGCTGATGTCATTGCCCACGCCGCGTAGGCTTTCCTCGTTGCGCGCCAGCTGGAAGCGGATGGTTTGTTCGACCCACAGGGTGTCGGCGATCAGTTGTTCCTGCCGTTCGGTACTCTCCATCTGGCGCGCCTGCCACGGTAACCAGAACAGGGTCGCCAGGAACAGCAGCACCAGCACCAGCGGCAGCAGCCAGCGCCATGGGCTCGACAGTCGGAGGCGGTGCGGAATCGGATTTTTCATCGCTGCAGGTTAATATTTCGGTAAGATTCGTCTACTGTGGATTTCCACAATTGCGGGCCATGTTGAAACACGCAAGAATCGCTCAGATTCAAATAATAATAGACTTTAATCCACTCGGAGACATCATGAAAATCAAATCGCTGGCCTTGGCCCTGGCCCTGGCTTCTGCTGTGAGTGCGAACGGCTACGCGCAAGCGCCGATCGTCATCAAGTTTAGCCACGTCGTGGCCACCAATACGCCGAAAGGGCAGGCCGCCGAACGCTTCAAGGAACTGGCCGAGAAAGCGACCAAGGGCCGGGTCAAGGTCGAGGTCTACCCCAACAGCCAGCTCTACAAGGACAAGGAAGAGCTCGAGGCGCTGCAATTGGGCGCGGTGCAAATGCTGGCGCCGTCGCTGGCCAAGTTCGGACCGCTGGGCGTGAAGGAATTCGAGGCCTTCGACCTTCCTTACATTTTTCCATCCAAGGCGGCGCTCTACAGCGTGACCGAAGGCCCGATCGGCAAGGACTTGCTGAAGAAGCTGGAGCCCAAGGGCATAACCGGCCTGGCGTACTGGGACAACGGCTTTAAGGTGATGTCGGCCAACAAGGCGCTCAAGACGCCGGCTGATTTTAAAGGTTTGAAGCTGCGGATCCAGTCGTCCAAAGTGCTGGACGCGCAGATGCGCGCGCTGGGCGCCAACCCACAAGTGCTGGCGTTCTCCGAGGTGTACCAGGCGCTGCAAACGGGCGTGGTCGACGGCACCGAAAATCCACCGTCGAACATGTACACCCAAAAAATGCACGAGGTGCAAAAGCACGTGACGGTGTCCAATCACGGCTACCTCGGCTATGCGGTCATCGTGAACAAGAAATTCTGGGATGGACTGCCGGCCGATATCCGCAGCACGCTCGAGCAGGCGATGCGCGACGCGACCACGTTCGAGAAAGCGATCGCGCAACGCGACAACGATCTGGCGATGGAAGCGATCAAGAAAGCAGGCAAGACCGAGATCTATCCGCTGAGCGTGAAGGAACAGGCCGAGTGGCGCCGCGTACTGCTGCCGGTGCATCAGCAAATGGAATCGCGCATCGGCAAGGAGCTGATCAGCGCGATCAATAAGGAAGCCGCGAAAAAATAAGCGGTTCCGGTTCCGAGCGCGGCACCGCCGCGCGACCCCGGAGGCGCGACCCTGTCCTGTGGTCGCGCCGTCCTGTCCGTTTCTTGTGAAAGAGCTCCACCATGAAATTCCTGGATCATCTCGAGGAATGGCTGATTGCGTCCCTGATGGGCGCGGCCACCCTCATCATCTTCGTGGCGGTCGTGCACCGCTACCTGTCCGGCTTGCCGATCCCCGGCTTGCAAGACGCCCTCATCAAAATCAACACCAGCTGGGCCCAGGAACTGTGCATCTACATGTTCGTCTGGATGGCCAAGTTCGGCGCCGCCTATGGGGTGCGCACCGGGATCCACGTCGGCGTTGACGTCCTGATCAACCAGATGAACGAGCGCTGGCGCAGCAAGTTCATCGTGTTCGGCCTGCTGGCCGGGGCCACGTTCACCGGCATCGTCGGCACCCTAGGCGCCGAATTCGTCTGGAAGATCGGGCACACGGAGCAGACCTCGGCCGACATGGAAGTGCCGATGTGGATCGTGTATCTGGCCGTCCCGCTCGGTTCCTACCTGATGTGCTTTCGCTTCCTTCAAGTGACCAGGACTTTCCTGACCACCGGCACCTTGCCCAAACATGATCATTCCCATGTCGAAGGCCTGGAAGATGAAATCGAAGAAGCGCAGAAAGGGATGAATCCATG
>JANPCW010000299.1:0-4769 GCA_031431155.1 Janthinobacterium sp.
GCCGTCAATTCGGCATGCTCGTCATTTGTCAGCAGAATCTCAGTCGCAATTCGCATTCGCGCTCTCCTATCGATCATGCAAGGATAGACGGAAAAGCGCTCCATTTCAATACGGATCAACAAGAATGCAACACTACACTAGAAGCCAGGCGTCGCAAAGAGCGCAAAGCCGCTTATTTCCAGGCGCTGCGGGCCCGTTCGCGCACCAGCATGCGGACACTATCAGGCATCGGTTTGCGGCTCATGGTCGTGTCCGCCGTCAGCCACACGCACTCCTCAAAATGCTTGAGCATGGCCGGGCTGATGAAACGGGTGCGCGCCGCATACACATGGCGGTCGCCCAGATGGGCCTGCTGCTTGATGAAAAAGCGGTTTGGCACGATCAAGTGCAAATGCTCCTTGGCGCGCGTCATCGCCACGTACAGCAGGCGCCGCTCCTCTTCGATATCGGCGCCGTTGCCGGTGCTCATATCGGACGGAATGCAGCCATCGACCACGTTCAGGATATGCACCGATTTCCATTCCTGCCCTTTGGAGGAATGGATGGTCGACAAAATCACATAATCCTCGTCGAGATGTGGCGGCCCGGCCCGGTCGCTGGTCGCTTGCGGCGGATCGAGCGTGATCTCGGTCAGGAATCGCTCGCGCGATGGATAGCCGGCCGCCAGCTGGGCCAGTTGCACGACATCGGCCGCGCGGACCTGGGCGTCGTCATGGATGCGTTCGAGATGCGGCAGGTACCAGTTTTTCACCAGCTCGACGTCGGCCGGCCACGCCAGCCCGGGCGCGCGCAGGGCCCGGTAGAGCTCGACAAAGGCCTTCCAGTGACCGCCATCCTTGCCCTGCCCGGCAAAATTGTCGAGCGCCGCCACCGGCTCGGCCGCCTCCCCGACCGCATCGAGGATTTTGGTCGCAGTCGCGGGGCCCACGCCCGGGATCAGTTGCGCCACGCGAAAGCCGGCCATGCGCCCGCTCGGATTCTGGGCGAAACGCAAGATTGCCAGCACGTCCTTGATATGCGAGGCTTCCAGAAACTTCAAGCCGCCAAACTTGACAAACGGAATATTGCGCCGCATCAGCTCCAGTTCCAGCGCCGCGCTGTGGCTGGCCGTGCGAAACAGCACTGCTTGCGACTTCAGGGTCAGACCGGCCTCGCGTTGCTCCAGGATACGATTGCAGACCCAGCGGGCTTGCTCGGCCTCGTCCGGGATCAATACCAGTTGCGGCTTGGCTGTAGAGGCCCGATCCGTCCACAGGTTTTTTGCATGGCGCTCAAGCGCGGCGCCGATGACCGCGTTCGATGCGTCCAGAATCGGCTGGGTCGAACGGTAGTTGCGTTCGAGCGTGAGCACCTGCGCCGGCTGCGAAAACTGCTGCGGAAAATCGAGAATATTGCGCACGTTTGCGCCGCGAAACGCATAAATCGCCTGGGCGTCATCGCCCACCACCATCACGCCCTGCCCGCTTGGTTTCATGCCGAGCAGGATCGCCGCCTGCAAACGATTGGTGTCCTGATACTCATCGACCAGCACGTAATCGAAGCGCCCGCCGATTTCCAGGCTGAGCTCTTCGTCGGCCACCATTTCCGACCAAAACAGCAGCAAGTCGTCATAGTCGAGCACGTTTTGCTCCTGCTTGGCATCGACGTAAGCGCCGAACATGGTCTTGAGTTCCGTTTCCCATTCACTGCACCATGGAAAAGTACTCTGCAAGACAAGCGCCAGCGGCGATTGGCTATTGACCACGCGCGAATAAATCGACAGGCACGTTCCCTTCAGCGGGAAGCGTTTCTTGGTCGAGGTCAAGCCGATCTCGTGGCGCACCAGGCCCATCAAATCTTCCGAATCGCTCCGGTCATGGATCGTATACGACTCGTCGAGCCCGATGCGGCCGGCGTACTCGCGCAGCAACCGCGCGCCGATCCCGTGGAACGTTCCCGACCAAGGCAGGGTCGTCACCTGCTGTTGCTGGTGCGGGTTACGCAAGCCCATCACCCGCTGCAGCACATTGCCGGCCCGCTGCCCCAGCTCGTTGGCGGCGCGCCGCGAAAACGTGAGCAGCAAGATGCGCTGCGGGTCGGTGCCGCTGATGATCAGGCGCGCCACCCGATGCGCCAGCGTATTGGTCTTGCCCGAACCGGCGCCGGCAATGACCAGCAAGGGCCGCGAGATCGCGCCGGCGGCGCCGATATCATGCTCCACGGCAGCGCGCTGCTGCGCATTAAGTCCGGAAAACGGATCATCGGTGACGGCAGTTTCGGTTTCTAACGACATCGCAGGCATTCGAGCAGGAAATACCCACAACTGTACATTTATCCAGTTGTTTGAGGCAAGCTATTTCCTGCTGCTACAGCCGCAACGGTGTCCGTTCAGCGCCACATATAACTGAATCGAGCAGGTTTGAGATGGATCAATTCGCGCTAAGTTGAGGATTGTTAAGTACTTTTTCAGATATCCACAGTCGATGTGGATAACTTTGTGGATAACTGTCTATTGACACCGTAAGAGTGAGCATTTATGCGGGTTTCAACAAACTGCTCATTCAAAAGGCAAAAATTAATCAGAATAAAATCAAGGACTTACAAAGCAAGTGTTTTCGATGTGAAAAAAAGTTTTTTATTTTTGACTGGCTTTTTTTGTGCATAACTCAGCGCCATCCACATCAAGGATGACGCAAGAATCATTGTTAGAAAAGAAATATTGGATGGCGACCTAATGCTTACAGCTGCATCGTGCGACGCCGGTGCGGCTCAAGCAGCACGCGCACGATCACGTCCGTACTAATATTTTGCGATTTCAAGTACTCAAGCGCGCACATGGTGTTCAAGCGGGCCTGCACCGCAATACCATGGTCGACGATCACACAACGCGCTTCATCACAGCGCTCATGGAAAGGGTCGGCACCTGGGCATGTAGATTGTTGCCTTGGTTCATTCATCACTATCCTTCACATGGTTGATCTAGATCATCATTACAGAGCGGAACGTGGAGCCAAAGTCAATGTCAACGAGTATCCAATAAACTGCAGCGAAGTCAATGTCAGGTTCCCATCGTATTCGGTTTTATTTTCTGCGCAAGGCGAGCGCATGCCAACCCGATCCGACTCGTATGTTGCTGCCGCGTCCAGGGCATTCATAGACAAGCGGCAACTACGGCGCGATAATTGCGCAATGAATCCGACAACATCGTCCGCGCAGGCGCGCCCTGCCTCCTTAACTGACCTGTTCGTTTCGTTTACGCTGCTCGCTTTGCAGGGTTTTGGCGGGGTGGTTGCGGTAGTTCAGCGCGAACTGGTCGAGCGAAAACGCTGGATGACACAGGAGGAATTCGTCGAGGATTGGGCGGTCGCGCAAATCATGCCGGGGCCGAATGTGGTCAACTTGTCATTGATGATCGGCAGCCGTTATTTCGGCTTGGCGGGCGCCATGAGTGCGCTGGCGGGCATGCTGGCCATTCCGCTGGTGCTGGTATTGCTGCTGGCCTGGCTTCACGCGCAGTATGCGGTTCATCCGGGGGTGGCCGGCGCCTTGCGCGGCATGGCTGCCGTGTCAGCCGGGCTGATCGCCGCAACCGGGCTGAAACTGTCGGGCGCGTTGAAATCGAATCCGATGCCGATGCTGTGGTGCATTGGATTTTGCACGGCTGGGGTCGTGATGGTGGCTTTTCTACGCTGGCCCCTGATCTATGTCTTGCTCGGTTTGGGCGCCCCGGCTTGCTGGCTGGCATACCGGCGCCTGCGCGCATGAGTCCGCCAATTGAGCTGGTGCTGGGATGGAGCGACTGGCTAAGTCTGTTCGGGCACTACCTCGTCTTGTCCCTGATGTCGATCGGCGGGGCAATCTCGACCACGCCCGAGATGCACCGCTACCTGGTCGAGCAGCAGCATTGGCTCACGCAATCGCAATTTAACGATTCGATCGCGATCGCCCAGGCTTCTCCCGGCCCAAATGTATTGTTTGTAGCGTTGATGGGTTGGAACGTCGGGATCAATGCGGGCAGCGTTCCGGCAGCGCTGCTCGGTGTGCTGGTGACGATGGTCGGCATCATGCTGCCCAGCACCACGCTAACCTACGTGGCCGCGCAATGGGGGCACCGCAACCGCGAATTGCGCGTCGTACGCGCATTCAAACAAGGGGTGGCGCCGATCGTGATTGCGCTGCTTATGTCGACCGCTTGGATCCTCGCCAGTGCCAACAATAATGTGGGACCCGAGTGGCCGCTGTGGGCATTGACGGTCGTGAGTGGTGTGCTGATCTGGCGCACCAAAATGCACCTGCTGTGGCTGCTCGGTCTCGGTGCGCTACTCGGATGGTTACAGCTCGTCTGAGCTTGCGCTGGTCGCCGGGCTGCTTGCTCGGCCGCTATGCCCGTTAGGGCCAAGGCGCCGGCGTCACACTCGTGTACTGCGGCCCGCCCTCGGAAGGCTCGGGCGCGCTTTGGTCGAGCTCACCAGTGCTCAAGCCCGCCGCAAACAGTGCCTTGCGCGCCAGAGCAAAATCGCCGGGCGACAGAAGGCGTTCCTTATTCGGCCAGTGATCAATCGCCCAACGTTGCAGCTCGTCAAAGCGGCGCCCCAGTTCGTCCTCGAATTGCTTGCGCTCGTCGATATTTTCCATTTTATCGCCTTTGAATCGCTTGGTCTTGATGCGCCGGCTCAGCAATTATGCGCGGTATGGGGCATCCCACGCCGGCTCGGAACTATGCGTCTCTACGGGGTGAACTACCTTGCTTGCCGCTGCTCTGGGTTGGGTTGGGTTGAGGTGGCTTGGCG
>JANPCW010000300.1:0-8086 GCA_031431155.1 Janthinobacterium sp.
CGCGATCCGGCTGCAGATCGGGGTCCAGAACACCATCAGCGCAAACAGCACCGCCACCAGCGCCGACACCAGGTATTGCTCGGCGCCGTAGGTGCAGACATAGCTCAGGCCGAAAGTGGCCAGGCCCTGAAGCATCATCCAGCGCTGGGTTTTCCATGGCAGGCGCAGGCGGTCGCCGCGCATCAGGCACCAGGCAAACAGGATGGCCGAGGCCAGGCCAAAACGGTAGGCCACCGATACCGCGGGCGCAACTTCACCCAGTTGTAAGGTGATGGCCCAGAAAGTGGAACCCCAGATGAGGGATGCGAGTGCGAACAGGAGAGGTGAGGACATCGGCCAGTATAAGGGGTTTTCGTAATATCTTGCCGAGCAGCTATAAAGCAGTTGGCTGCTCGTGCATCAGTTGGTTCTCTAGTACGACAGCTTCAGGCGCCGGTACAGGAAGCTGAGCACAAACAGCGGCCCAATCAGCAAGAAACGCAGGTCGTCCAGGAACGAGGGCTTTTTTCCCTCGATTTTATGTCCGACCAGTTGCCCTATCCATGCCAGCACGAAGATCGCTATCGACAGCGGCAGCACGGCTGCCGGCGGCATTGCGGCCAGCAGGCCCAGCATCAGCGCGGCCATCAGCGCCATTCCGATCGCAAACGGCCTCGATAGTTTGGCGTAGTACCAGAGCGAGGCAAGGGTCAGTAGCAGGGCGAGCAGCGGGTGGAACGCCCACACCAGGCCGAGCAGGGCGAATACGATCACGGGAACGCAGACGAAATGGATGATTTCGTTGGCGCGGTTCAGGTGGCTTTCGCCATACTTGGCCAGCAGCGTGTCGATCATTCTCGGTTGATACACTTGATCCATGACTTGTCTCCGGCACTTTCTTGTTAGAGTAGGAATGTTGCGCTTAAATTCTACACTGGAACCGTCGGCCCACGCGCGGCAATTGCCCGAACGGTTCTCGGTGAGCTTTAGGTTTCTGCTAGAACAGTTGCCGGGCCACTGCAAGCCTTCGCGGGAGCACCCGGCGCCAAGTCAACCCAGCGGCCGACCGTTATTGCAAACTCGGCGGCCGTGAACGGCTTGGCAAGGTAGTCGTTCATGCCTGCCGCGAGGCATCGTCCCCGGTCGCCTTCGATTGCACTGGCGGTGAGCGCGATTACCGGCGTGCCGGAAGCGCCCGTGACGGACTCCCTGGCGCGCAGGCGTCTGCTGGCCTCGTAGCCGTCCATCACCGGCATCATGCAATCCATCAGGACCAGGTCGTAGCGCTGACGTGCCAGCGCTTGCAGCGCCAGTTCGCCATTTTCGACCTCGTCCACGATGCATCCGCGCTGTGTCAGCAGGATGCGCACCAGTTGCCGGTTCATTTCGGTGTCTTCAGCAACGAGCACGCGAATCGCTTTCGCCGGGGCAGCAGGCTCGGCAGGCGCAGCGCCCGCCGACGTCGCCCGGTGGTGCAGCTTGGCGGTAGACCATGGCGCGCCAGGTGCAGCGGCGATCTCGGCAATCCGGCACGGAATCTCGAATGTGAAGCGCGACCCGGCGCCGGTGCTACTGGTGCAGCCGATCTGGCCCCCCATCAGTTCGACCAGGCGCCTGCAAATGGCCAGGCCCAGGCCGGTGCCGCCATATTTGCGACTGATCGTGTTGTCGGCCTGGCTAAATGGTTCGAACAGATAGCGCTGCGCGGCCTCGCTGATCCCGATGCCACTATCGATGACCGAAAACGTCAGGTGCATGATGGCCGGGCTGATACTGTCGGCGTGCACGCTGCAGGCAACCGTGATCCTGCCCGACGCCGTGAATTTGACGGCATTGTTGATCAGATTGCCCAGCACTTGCCGGATCCGGGTTTGATCTGCGTTCACCCAGTAGGTCGGATACGGATCGATCCGCGCCTCGATGGCGAGTTGCTTCTTGGTTGCGGTGGCTTGGTGCAGATCGATGACATCATGGATCAGCCGGACCGGATCGAAGGAGGTCGTTTCGATTGCCATGTGGCCGGACTCGATCTTCGAAAAATCGAGAATATCGTTAATGATGCGCATCAGGTCCATCACGCCGCCATGCACATTGCTGGCGTAGACCTGCTGGGTGCTATCGAGATTGGTCTCCAGCATCAACTCGGTCATGCCGGCGATGCCGTTCATGGGAGTGCGAATTTCATGGCTCATCATCGCCAGGAAGCGCGACTTGGCTTCATTGGCGGCGTCGGCCTGAGCCTTGAGCGAGAGCGCATGTTCGGCATCCTCTTCGCGCCGCTTCAAGATGCTGGTCATCAGCGCGAACGCGACGCCCAGCGCCAACAGGCTTGCCAGCGCAATTCCCCCCAGGATCTGCACTGTGCGGCGCCAGCCCTCCAGAAACAGATCGTCGGTGATCGTCACATGCACGATCAGTGGAAAGCCCCTGACGTGCCGCACCGCGCCCAAACGAAGCCCATCCTCGAATCCAGCCGCCGCGCGTGGCCCGTGCTGGAGCATGACGTCATGCTCCTTTCCCTGTTCCATGACCTGGTAGGTCGTCCCGGCCGGTACCTTTTTTCCCATCATGCTTTCCACCGCCGGCCAGCGCGCCAGCAAGCTGTAGTCGCGCCGGTACAGCGAGATCGATGCATGCTCTCCAAGGCTGACATTCTTGAAGAAATCGCTAAAAAAATCGCACGATATCCCGACCATCACCACGCCGAGGAATTTTCCAGCGGCGTTGTTGAGGCGGCGACTGAGATAGAAAGTCCACTTGCCCGTGCCCTTGCTGCGCACGGGCTGGCTGAGAAACACGCTGGAATCAACGCTAGCTCGATGGTGCTGAAAATAATCGCGGTCGGCCAGGTTGACCGCGGGCGGTCGGGAAGAGCGGGTAAAGGCGATGATGTCGCCATTGGTTCCAACGATGGTGGCCACGTCGATCTGCGGCAAGCCGCCGATCTTGTCGCGCATCATCTGGAATGTTTGGTGGGTGCGCAAAGCCGTCACCAGTGCTTCCTGATCGGCGATATCGGTCGTTTGAACATGCTCGGCCAGGCTGTCGAGCACCAAATAGGCGGACGCCATGGTTTGCGACGTATTCTCGGCGAGCACCAGGGACAGGTTGCTCAGGTCGATGTGCCAGTCTTCAATCGCCCTTTCGCGCAAGATCCAGCTTGAGGCGATCGTCACCCCTGCCAGTAGCGCGATGATCACCATGCCGATGATGCTGGTGGCGTGACGTGTGTTTGCGCCTATCCAATGCAAGGGATTCCACCTCCGCTTTGGTGACGCGGGCGCGCTGGACTTCACGGGTGGCGCTGTCGTTCGCATATGATCTTCCATACTGTCAAGCCGGATCGGCGCCGCACCAGGCATCACCCTGAAAATGCGCAATGCTGGCCCGAACCTCCTGCATGACCATGGAAAACAGCCGTCTCAGTTCTAGATCTGGCGGCACGACGGCGCCCCGGGTCGCTTGGCGCGATAGTCTCTCTATGTCATCAAGCATGTGCGTGAGCTGGGCGGCCCCAACCAACACCGTGCAGCCCTTGAGCGCATGGCTGGCATCCGCGGTCACTGTGCGGTCGCCAGCCAGAATCGCTGCTTCTAGGCGCTCCAGCATGGGCGGCGCGATTTCCACGAAAGTGTGCGACAGGCTTCGAAATGCATCAAGGTCGTCCGCTGTGGCGCGCAACAGCACGCGCGGGTCGATGAATCGATAATGGTTGTGAGGCATTCGGCTAGGTTCCGCGGCGATGGGTCGAAATTGCGGGCGACGCCTCGCACGCCCAGCGCTGCGGCGTGTTTTCGATTTCCGCGATCATGAAAAATGACGATTGCGCGCCTTTTGGGCGCAGCACGCGCGCAAGTAGCCGCGCAATTCATCGTAGTTGATCGGCTTGCCGAAGAAAACCACGCCCGCCGGTATCCCGCCGCGCGCCTCCAGTTCTTGCTGCGTCAGGCTGGAAAGGATCGCAATGTTCATATCGGCCAGATCGGGGTAACCCAAGATCGTGTTAATCACTTCATAGCCATCAATGCCATCCATCACGATATCGGCCAGCAGGATGTCCGGTTTGTGGCGCGCTATCTCGATGAGCGCCTGATATCCATTTTCGCAGGACGCCAGGTTCACCGGCAGCTTCCATGACGAAATCTGTTGATCGTAAATCGCGCGCTGCATCTTGTTATCCTCGACCAGCAAAATGGAGCTCGTCTTGCCAGGAACTGCCGAGCCCACACCAACTTGCTGGGTCGCGCCCGGCGACGCCCTATAGGCCTGCACCGCTGCAAGGGGAATGCGGCGGTGTCCACCTTTGGTTTTCCAGGCCTCGATCACACCGGCTTCCACCAGCTGTTGCACCGACGTGACCGACATGCCCAGTATCTGGGCCGCTTTCTGTGTCGTGCACACTTGCGCATCAGTCATTTGTTACTTTCCAAGCGTTAAAAATGTCAGTTTAAACAAATTTACCAAATTCACCAAATATTCGTTATAATTAATTGCGCGTTGGAAATTTTAACGGGGCCTTCGTGGCAACCAGGCCATCCGCACTACCAAAACCAAGGAATACAATTGCAAACATCCCATCGTGTTGGTCCGGCGCCTTGTTCCCGGATCATAAATTTTGCCCTGGCTGGCCTGTTGTCACTGGTCGCTAGCGGCGTTTGCGCTGCGGAAAATGATGAGATTGTTACCGATCGTCCAGACTTTGTCGAGTCCAGCGACGTCGTTGGACAGGCGCGCTTTCAAGTGGAAACCGGGATTACTGTCGAGCGCAATCGGGTCGATGGCAGCAAGCAGAGAACCATCACCACGCCGACTTTGTTGCGCATCGGGGCTGGCCAGGCATGGGAGCTTAGACTCGAAACCGATGGACGCACCGTGCTGCGCACCGAACAAAGCGGCACGGGCGCCACCAATACGCTGCGCGGTTACTCGGACTTGTCGGTCGGGGTGAAATGGCATGCGATGGATGGCAGCGGTTCCGCACCATCGATCGGACTGCTGGGCCATGTCGATATCGATTCCGGGACAGCGCCGTTCCGGGGAGACGGCCTGCGCCCTTCGCTGCGCGCGGTGGCAGAGTGGGATTTGCCGAATGATATGTCGCTGGGCGTCATGCCGGGCCTCGTTTATGACAAGAACGACGAGGGCAAACGATTCGTCGGCGCGATTTTCGGCATCGTGCTAGGCAAAGCGGTGACCGATCGCTTTCGCACCTTCGTTGAAATCGCTGCGCCACAGATTGCGCGAGCGCAGGACGGTGGCTCCGTTGTCACGCTCGATGTTGGCGCTGCGTACCTGCTGTCGAACCGATGGCAAATCGATACTGCCTTGTACCGGGGGCTGAACAAGAATACGGCCGACCTGGCGTGGGGAATCGGTCTGTCCGCCAAATTCTAAGCTGCGTGCCACTTCATCGATCAGCAGGGGGATAAAAAATGAGTATCAAATTACGCTTGATTGCCTTTTCACTGATCAGTCTCCTGTTTTCTCTGATGATAGGCGGGGCCGGATTCTGGGGCGGACGCGAAATGTCCGGCGCGCTGCAAAGCAATGCCACTGCAGCGGAATCGCTTCGGCACCATATGGAAGCGGACATGATGCACGACGCGCTGCGGGCAGACGTGCTGGCCGCGGTTCTGGCGGGTAGTTTGAAACAGGCTGGGCGGCGCAAGGAGATCGGCCAGGAGTTGGCCGAACACGTCAAATTATTTCGCAGTGCCTTGAAGGACAACGAGGCGCTGGCGCTGACGCCGACTATTGCGCAATCGATCCGCAAAGTACGTCCGTTGGTCGATGCGTATCTCAATGACAGTCAGGCTGTGGTGGCGCTGGCCTTTGACAGCCCGGCCGAGATCGAGGCGAGATTGCCGATCTTCATGCAGGCATTTGGCGTTCTTGAAACTGAAATGTCGGCGCTATCGGACCTGATCGAAAAAAATGCGGCTGAAACAACGTTGTCGGCGCGGGCCGGCGCGGCCCATTCCGAGAATCTGATCAGCGCGGTCTTTCTCGCCTCGATTGTGTGCCTGAGCCTGTTGTCGGCATTTACAATTCGTAGCGTGCTCGGCAATGTTCGGCGTGTGCTGGACGCGGTGGATCGCCTGAATTCAGGCGATGGCGATCTGACTTACCGCCTGCCGTCGTTGAGCGGAGAGTTCGCCGCGGTGGGAACTTCCCTGAATCGTTTTATTGCCAACCTTGGCAAGATCGTGGTCGACATCAGCGCTTCGTCGTCCGCCATCGCGACCGCATCGCGCCAAATCGCTGCGGGAAACCAAAACCTGTCCGCCCGCACGGAATCGCAGGCCGGTGCGCTCGAAGAAACGGCGTCCTCGATGGAAGAACTGACCAGCACCGTCCAGCAAAATGCCGACAATGCGCGCCAGGCCAACAGCCTGGCCGCTTCGGCGTCCGATGTGGCGAGCAAAGGCGGCGCCATCGTGTCGCAGGTGGTTCAGACGATGAGTTCGATCAATGAATCGGCCAATAAGATTGTCGACATCATCAGCGTGATCGACGGCATCGCATTCCAGACCAATATTCTGGCATTGAATGCGGCGGTGGAAGCGGCGCGCGCCGGCGAGCAGGGTCGCGGTTTTGCGGTGGTGGCAAGCGAAGTGCGCAGTCTGGCGCAACGCTCGGCGGTGGCGGCCAAAGAAATCAAGGCGCTTATTGGCGCCTCGGTGGCAACAGTCGATGCCGGCACGAAGCTGGTCGATCAAGCCGGCGCCACCATGGGTGAAATCGTGGAACGCGTCAAGCGCGTATCCGACATCATGAGCGAGATCACCGCAGCCAGCCAGGAACAAACCTCAGGTATCGAGCAGATCAATCAGGCGATCACGCAGATGGACGAAGTCACGCAGCAAAACGCGGCACTGGTGGAGCAGGCCGCCGCCGCCGCCGAATCATTGCAAGATCAGGCCGGCAATCTGGTGCTGGTGGTCAGCGTGTTCAAGCTTGGCGACGGTGCTGCGGCAGGCGAGGGCGGTGCCGCAGCCAACGCCGGCAACCGTCGCGTCGGCCGTGTCGCGCCAGTTCGGTTGACGCACGCAATCGCTCCCGGCAGCATCGAAAGAGCCGCTGGCACTGGCGATGCGAAGCGCCGTGTCGAGCAGGAGTGGAAAACGTATTGAGGGCGACGCTAGCTCAATAATTAGTTGCCTCAGATATAATGGCCCCCTTAGAGCGCCACTAACCACGAGGGGTAATATGAGCTTATTTTTTGGCAACTTGTCCATTCAACGAGCCTGATTTGACGAGCCATACAGTTGGCGTGAACCCACAAGAAACTGTACATCGCAAACGTTGTTTCGATCCAGTGGTCGATGCGCGGACGCGCTTGCTGATTCTTGGAAGTTTGCCGGGCGAACAGTCGCTGGTGCGCAATGAGTACTACGCGAATCGGCAAAATCGATTTTGGCGCCTGATGTCGGACGTGATCGACATCGACCTGCCGTCGCTCGACTATCAAGCGCGCTTGCACGCGCTACTGGCGAACGGCATCGGTTTGTGGGACGTCGTGGCCGAGGCTGCGCGCGTGGGAAGTCTCGACAGCCAAATACGCGACCGATGCGACAATGATTTGCTGGCGCTGGTGGCCCAGCTTCCCCATTTGGCGACGATCGGATTCAACGGCGGAACCGCCGCCCGGCTGGGCTTGAAAGTGCTGCGGGAGCATTCCTCGCGCTACCATATCGTGTCGCTTCCGTCCAGCAGCCCGGCCTATACCTTGCCCTATGCCGAAAAATTGCGGCAGTGGCTGGTCTTGCGCCCATCCTGACGACATCAGGCCGGTAAGGCTGTCAGCGTAAAGATTTCGTAACCGGTTTCGGTTACTGCCAGGGTATGCTCGAACTGCGCCGACAGTGAGTGATCCTTGGTCACCGTGGTCCATTTATCGGGCAGCACTTTCACTTGGTAGCTGCCGGCATTGAGCATCGGTTCGATGGTAAAGATCATGCCCGGTTCCAGCACCACGCCGGTCCCAGCTCGCCCATAGTGCAGCACTTGCGGGGTGTCGTGAAACACCTGTCCCACGCCATGACCGCAAAAGTCGCGTACCGACGAAAAACCGGCGCCGCGCGCGACCGCTTCGATCGCCGCGCCG
>JANPCW010000301.1:0-3493 GCA_031431155.1 Janthinobacterium sp.
GTCCAGCACCGCGCCCAGGTCCAGCCCTTCGCCGGTGGTGTGGGACGCTTTACCCTTGATGAACTCACCCATGCCGGCGTCGAAAATGCGCGCCAGCGCGCCGTTTTGGTTGCGCTTGCCGCTGGCATTCTGGTGCAGGGAATGGAGGTTGCCGCCGGCCCAGAAGCTGCGTTCGAACTCCTCGGTCTGGCGGCGCGCGCTCTTAATCGAGAACAACTTGCGGAAAATGTAGGTCCAGCTGACGATGGATACGCCCAGCAGCAATGCCATGATCAGTTGTACGATCAGGTGGGCATTGGTGATGAGGGCCAGGAAGGACAGGTCTTGGGTGACGTTCATTGGGTAGCTTGGTTTAGGGGGTCACAGGGGCCGCGAACCGCGTATTTTAGCGGCCACATCGGCAGGTAAAGCGCGCGGGCGCAGCGTGGATGCATCGACGCAGCCGACCTTGACGCGCGCTGACGTCAATAAGGCATTGTCGCACCACGCCTCCTGCACAAATTGCAGCGAGGCGCGCCCAAATTTTTCGATGGTCAACTTTAATTCTAATGCATCATCAAGTTTGGCTGGCGCATGATAGTCGACGCTGGTGCTTTTCACAACGAACATGGCGCCGTGATCGTGCAGCAGCGCTTGCTGGCCGACGTCGACCGCGCGCAGCCATTCGGTGCGCGCACGTTCAAAAAACTTGAGGTAATTCGCGTAGAACACGATACCACCGGCATCTGTGTCTTCGTAATAGACACGGACGTTCCAGGTGAAAACTAAGGGCATGTTGACTTTGGCGCTAGTGAAGTTACGCAATATTTTACGCGATCTTGCCTGAAATCGCCTTCCGGAAGGTTCATCTGCGATGGCTGGCTTGGTAGTTCGCGCTGATCGCGCTGGCGTCAGTAGACCGTATGCCGGGCGATACGCATAGCTTTGTAACATTCGCTTACGCATTGGCGACGTAAGCTGCGCGACGGTCACGGCGCGTTTTCAGGCTGAGTTCCAGCCTTAATTGCGCTTGATGGTAAACGGAGAGAACCCCTGGCAGACCGGCATCATTTCAATCTGATTGATGTTGATGTGCGCGGGCAGGGTAGCGATCCAGTAAGCCGTTTCGGCGATGTCTGTTGCGCTCAAAGGCACGGTCCCTTCATATACCTTGGCCGCGGCCGCCTCGTCGCCCTTGAAGCGCACTGTCGAAAATTCGGTACCGCCGCACAGCCCCGGCGCCAAATTGGTGGCCCGCACGCCGGTACCGACCAGGTCGGCCCGCAAGTTCAGCGTGAACTGCTCAACGAATGCCTTGGTGGCCCCGTACACATTGCCGCCCGGGTAGGGGTAGTGCCCGGCAAGCGAGCCCAGATTGATCACCAGGCCGCTGCCGCGCGCCACCATCGCCGGCAAGATTGCGCGCGTCATGCTGACCAGTCCGGCGCAATTGGTGGCGATCATCGTGCTCCAGTCATCCAATGCTGCTTCATGGGCCGGCGCCGTGCCCAGTGCCAGGCCTGCATTGTTGATCAACACGTCGATTTGACGCCATTGCTCCGGCAGCGACGCAATGGCTTGCTCGATCGAGGCCTGGCTGGTGACATCCATCACCAGGCGGTGCGCGCTTGGCCCCAGTTCGTCGACCAGGGCTTGCAGCCGGTCCGCGCGGCGCGCCCCGATGATCACCTGGTGGCCGCGTTGGACGAAGGTGCGCGCCATGGCGGCGCCAAAGCCGGCGCTGGCGCCGGTAATAAAGATGATCATGTCAATTCCTTCCGGGTTCGATGAGTATTGATAAAATTGTAGCCGAAACGGCACTTTAATCCATGATGCGCCTTGATGTTGCCTTTTATATATCTATTTCCTTGCTCAAATCAGGCACTTACCTTACAATTTGGCTTCCGTTACGTCTCACGTGACTGGCGAAAAGCCGGAGCGATTCAGCGCACGTTGAATCGATCCATCGGCGAAAGGTGGGTATCCACCGGGGAACGTGAGATTTCATCAGCCGTTCGCCTGGGCAGCCACCGATGGAAGCGCACGAAGGGGCTGCCTGTCGACGACCGGCTCGCCCATTCGACCCAGCTACTGCCAGTGCATTGCACTTTACCGATTGGAGTATTTTTCATGTTCGCAAAAGATCACACGCTCGCCAACGTCGACCCTGAATTGTGGGCCGTCATCCAGAAGGAAACGGTCCGCCAGCACGAGCACATCGAGCTGATCGCGTCCGAGAACTACACCTCGCCGGCGGTGATGCAGGCGCAGGGCTCGCAGCTGACCAACAAGTATGCCGAAGGGTATCCGGGCAAGCGCTACTACGGCGGTTGCGAATTCGTCGACATGGCCGAGCAACTGGCGATCGACCGCGTCAAGCAATTGTTCGGCGCCGAATGCGCCAACGTGCAGCCAAACTCGGGCTCGCAAGCGAACCAGGGCGTGTTTTTCGCGATGCTTAAACCAGGCGACCTGATCATGGGCATGTCGCTGGCCGAAGGCGGTCACCTGACCCACGGCATGCCGCTTAATATGTCCGGCAAGTGGTTCGACGTGGTGTCCTACGGGCTGACCAAGGACGAAGATATCGACTACGAGGCGATGGAGCGCCTGGCGCACGAGCGCCGTCCTAAACTGATCATCGCAGGCGCCTCGGCGTTCTCGCTGAAGATCGATTTCGCGCGCTTTGCCAAGGTGGCCAAGGATGTAGGCGCCTATTTCATGGTCGACATGGCGCACTACGCCGGCCTGATCGCCGCCGGCCTGTACCCGAATCCGGTGCCGCACGCCGACTTCGTCACCTCGACCACGCACAAGTCGCTGCGTGGCCCGCGCGGCGGCATCATCCTGATGAAGGCAGAGCACGAGAAAGCCATTAATTCGGCGATCTTCCCCGGTATCCAGGGCGGCCCGCTGATGCACGTGATCGCCGCCAAAGCGGTCGCCTTCAAGGAAGCGCTGAGCCCGGAATTCGTGGACTACCAGAAGCAAGTGGTCAAGAACGCCGATGCGTTGGCAAAGGCCTTGATCGCGCGCGGGCTGCGTATCGTTTCAGGCCGCACCGAATCGCACGTGATGCTGGTCGACTTGCGCGCCAAGAACTTGACGGGCAAGGAAGCCGAAGCGATCCTGGGCCAGGCCCACATCACCTGCAACAAGAATGGGATCCCGAACGATCCGCAAAAGCCGTTCGTAACCTCCGGCATTCGCCTGGGCAGCCCGGCGATGACCACGCGCGGCTTCAATGAAGCCGATGCGACGCAAGTGGGCAACCTGATCGCCGACGTGCTCGACAATCCGCACGATGCGGCAACCATCGAACGCGTGAAAGCGGCGGTGAAGGTGTTGGCCGACGCGCATCCGGTGTATGCCTGATCGCGTTGTGTCGTACGTTTTGTAATACCGCCAGCGCGGGTAGTTGTCCGCATCTAGCCGCGCTGACTCTGATGAACCCTGTTCGCGAAATTGCCGCCCGCTTCCATGAAATGTCCGTTCTGTCAGCATGAAGATACTC
>JANPCW010000302.1:0-3109 GCA_031431155.1 Janthinobacterium sp.
CCGCCTCTTTGCGCCCCGGCACCTCCAGGTCGCGTCCCCGGGGTGCGCCGCAGCCGACAAAAACGGCGTCATAGCCCTGCGCCAGCAGCGCTTGCATGGAATCCACGCGCTGGCCGCTCTTGAACTCAACACCCAGATCGAGGATGTAACCGGTTTCCTCGTCGATCACCGATTCGGGCAAGCGAAAGCGCGGGATCTGGGTCCGGATGAAGCCGCCGGCCTTGGCCTCGCCATCGAACACGGTCACCGCGTAGCCCAGCGGTGCCAGATCGCGCGCCACCGTCAGCGAGGCTGGCCCAGCGCCTACGCAGGCAATGCGCTTGCCATTTTTCGCCGCAACGATCGGCATGCGGCTTTTGACGTCGCCCTTGTGGTCTGCGGCCACACGTTTGAGGCGGCAGATCGCCACCGGCTCGGGATGTTCCCCGTTACTCTCCTCGACCCGGCCCCGACGGCAGGCAGGTTCGCAAGGCCGGTCGCAGGTGCGCCCCAGTACGCCGGGAAAGACGTTCGATACCCAGTTGACCATGTAGGCATCGCTGTAGCGGCCCTGCGCGATCAGGCGGATGTACTCGGGGACGGGGGTGTGGGCCGGACAGGCCCACTGGCAATCGACGACTTTGTGGAAATATTCCGGATCGGTGGTATTGGTAGGTTGCAACGCTATCTCCCGTTTTTCCTGCCGACAGCCCGACAACAACAGCGGCAGTAGATACACAATCAGCGCCCTCATCGGAGGGGAACGAATCTCTGGCACGGCTCTGGCGGCTCTGGCGGCTCTGGCAGCTCTGACTCTAGTCAAGCGAGTGATGGCTCGCTCACGCTTTCACCGACTACTCAAACATTCTAGTCCTTTCGCCGCCCTTCCCTGCATTTTTCGTAACTGTTTAGGCGAAAATGTTGTAAACATGCAATTGTAAACAATGCTATATCACTGCATGATGCGGGCATGGCAAAGCTTGCTCCTCTCCCCTACCTTACGACGCTCAACCTGAGCAAATTTCTGTGTCAAACCAACGATCTGTGCGAAGCGCCCCGGCAGAAAAGGGATATTCAGTGCTACCGATGTCGCCGCTTATCGGCGATCCGCGGCGCGACGCCACAGCCGTCAAATTTACTCGCCGTCGCCCCCGAGCTTGGCCGGCGGCGTCTGGTTGGCCTCGCCCGCCACGAAGCGTGGGCGCTCAACGCGCCGACGCGCCGACTCCGCGATATCGAGCTGGGCTTCTTCGACGCGTAGCCGCGCATGCTGGCCGCTCGCAGGAATGGGGTCCCCGCCTTCGCGAGGACGACGCTGCGGCAACGGCGCCCCGTCGTCCTCGGGCACGCGGGGCCCCCTACCGCACCTGTCGCCGCAAGATGGCGGATCCCCCGTCGTCCTCGCGCACGCGGGGCCCCCTACAGGACATGGCACGGGATGAAGACTAGATGCCCGTCGTCCTCGCGCACGCGGGGCCCCCAGCACGCACCTGTCCGATCTGTTGCCCAAACAGGCTTCTGTTGTATTTCCTAGTTTCACAGCGGAAATAATCATTCCAATTAGTTTTCTGCAGACAAGTAGTGATATATTTGTCTCAGGGTTTTAGCACGCCCATACTATTTTTATAAAAACACAGAGACGGCTACAGATGAATATTCGAAACATGGGAATAGGCCAGCGCCTGGTCATTGGGTTCGGCGTGGTGATTGCGCTGTTGATCATGCTGGCCGCCTTGTCCTACCTGCGCATTGGCAGCCTGAACCAGGAAGTGGCAACAATGGTGAAGGATCGCTATCCGAAAACGGTGATGGCGAACGGCATCAAGGCCGATGTCAACGAGGTCACGCGCAGCATGCTCAATGTCTTGATCATGAGCGATCCGGACCAGATCAAACTGGAACTGGCCAACATGGAAAAGAAGAACGCCAGCGCGACCGCCACGCTGGCCGAGCTGGCCAAGAGCACGACCGACCCGCGCGGCGAGCAAATACTCAAGGAGATCGCCGCGATCCGCGCCAAGTTCAATCCCGGCCAAGCTGCCTTCGTTGCCCTCCTCAACGAGGACAAGAAGGAAAACGCGATGGTCAAGTTCATGTTTTCGCTGCGCCCGCAGCAGGCCAAGTACTTCGACCAGCTCGACAAGTTCACCGCCTACCAGCATGAAGTCATGGTGGAAGCCGGCGCTGCCGCTTCGGCCGTGTCCGGGCGCACCCAGTTGCTGATCCTGGTGCTGGCAGTCGGCGCCAGCCTGATCTCGGTGGTGGTGGCGTTCCTGGCCACCCGCAGCATTACCGGTCCGCTCGGCGAGGCGGTCGAGATCGCCAGACGGGTGGCCGACGGCGACCTGACCAGCGTCATCGAGGTCAACAGCACCGACGAGACCGGCCAGATGATGGAAGCGCTCAAGCACATGAACAGCAGCCTGACGCGGATCGTGGCGCAGGTGCGGGCCGGCACCGAATCGATTGCCTCGGCCTCGGGCGAGATCGCCAGCGGCAACCTGGACCTGTCGATCCGCACCGAACAGCAGGCCGCTTCGTTGGGCAACACGTCGGGCTCGATGCGCGAACTGACCGGCACCGTCCAGCAAAATGCCGACAACGCGCGCCAGGCCAACCAGCTCGCCGCCACCGCCTCCGAAGTGGCCGTGCGCGGCGGCTCGGTGGTGTCGCGCGTGATCGACACCATGGGCTCGATCACGGCGTCGTCGAAGAAAATCGTCGACATCATCGGCGTCATCGACGGCATCGCGTTCCAGACCAACATCCTGGCCTTGAACGCGGCGGTCGAAGCGGCCCGTGCGGGCGAACAGGGCCGCGGCTTCGCCGTGGTGGCCGCGGAAGTGCGCAACCTGGCGCAGCGCTCGGCCGCGGCAGCCAAGGAAATCAAGACGCTGATCGGCGACTCGGTCGACAAGGTGCGCGAAGGCAGCATCCTGGTCGAGCAGGCCGGCGTGACGATGGAGGAAGTGGTTAACAGCGTGCGCCGCGTGACCGATATCATGGGCGAGATCACCTCGGCCAGCCAGGAACAGAGCATCGGCATCGCCAACGTCAATCACACGATCGTCGAGATGGACGAGACCACCCAGCAGAACGCGGCGCTGGTCGAACAGGCGGCGGCGGCGGC
>JANPCW010000303.1:0-11125 GCA_031431155.1 Janthinobacterium sp.
TGGGATTGCGGGCAAGCATCAGCTCGATAATGGTGACCGCGTCCCGGTGGCGGCGCAGGCGCATGTATGACAGCAGCGCGATGTGCATGGCCCGAAGGTAGGGACGATTATCGAGGTGGCCCCATTCGATGGTGCCGCTAAAGCCTTCGGGAATGTGGCGATTCGCGATGCTCAATCCGAGCAGTGCAGCGTCGAGGGCCTTTTTCGGCTTGCCTTGCCGGTGCCAGTGCGAGGCGATATGGGCATGCACGTCGACAAAATAAGGGGCGACGGCGAGCAATCGATCCAGGGCAGCCAAGTACGGTTTGTCTGCGAGCTGGCCCGTTTGATGGGCCTCGAGGAGGCTGTCGAAGTCCTCGAGCAGTGCATCGAATTTTTCGCCCGGATAGCAAAACGCGCCGGCCTCGGCGTTAAAAACTTCAAATGTAAGAGACATTGCGGGTTGCCGATCTGATGTTGGTGGTTCTGGTGTGGGGCGTCCGACGGATTGCATCGCATAGACCCGCGGTGCGCGTATCGTTGATCAATGATTCTGCCAGCCAGCGCAATTGTACGGTGGATGAGCGACGGTGACCGGGCGCAATCCGCCAACGTGTGCAAGCATACGGCGAATTGCGGCCGGTCACCGGCGCTCATCGCCCTTCGGCCCGGTTCGTGTACTCTTCGTTTTACCTTGCCCTCCCCTGTTGTCGATCGATCAATCAATGCCTGAACCGGCTGCCTTGGGTTCAAAAATCACTAAAAATTTGATTTGACATCAAACAATTAATCTATATTATGGCTAGGTGCAATGACGCATTTGTGGCCGGAAAATTGGGGTTCACCGATGTGCCGAAAAGTGGGAAGCAATCCTCCCCGCTGCAATCGATGTGACGGAGGCCGATTTTGGAACCATTCCTGTTTTCTCCTTCTTCTGCGGCTGACATGGCGCAGTACCCAGTTGATGCCGCGCCTGCGGACGCGGCCAGTCTTGACGCGGAGCGAACCCCTGAGGGGCGCGCCTCCGCCGTCTCGATCTACCGCCTGACGGTCCAGTTTGGCGACTGCGATCCGGCCAACATCGTTTTCTATCCCAATTATTACCGCTGGTTCGATGCCGCGACCCACCGTCTGTGCACAGGAGTCGGGCTGGACTGGATCAGCCTGCGCGATCAATACGGCGTGATCGGCATGCCGCTGGTCGACACCGGCGCCCGCTTCCGGCAGCCGGCCAGTTTTGGCGACCATCTGGAAATCGAGAGCAGCGTCATCGAGTGCGCCCGCAAGACGCTGCGGCTGCGGCACCTAGTGCGGCGCGGCGATACCCTGCTGGTCGAAGGGTTCGAGGTCCGCGTGCTCGGCGCGCGCCATCCCGACGATCCGAAACGCCTGCGCGCGCTTGAAATCCCGGAAAAAATCCGCAACGCACTGACCCGGCGAGAGGATAGCGATCGAACACGATGAAGGCGCAACGTCACCGTGCCAGAACGATGAAAATGGCGCTGGCGCGGTCAGGATCGCGTTGGAAGGCCTGGCGCCGGTGATCGTCGACGAGCCGTGCAGCGCGATTCGAAGCATCGTACGCGAACAGGAACAGGCAACAATGAACCCGGACAATGAGCCGGCCAACCCAGGAGAAGACAAATGACACGACGCATAAGAAAAGCCTCATTTCAGCTGGTGCTAGTTGCTGCCCTGCTCGGCAGCGGCAGCGGCAGTTGCTGGGCCCAGATCAAGATCGGCGTGGTGGTCAGCGCCACCGGCCCGGCCGCCTCGCTCGGCATTCCCGAGCAGAACACGTTCGCGCTGATGCCCAAGGAAATCGGCGGCAAGAAAGTCGAGTACATCGTGCTCGACGATGCCTCCGACACCACCACCGCGGTCAAGAATACACGTAAGCTGATTTCGGAAGAAAAGGTCGACCTGATCATCGGCTCGACCGTCACGCCCAACTCGCTGGCGATGATCAATGTGATGGCGGAAGCGGAGACGCCCCTCATTTCGATGTCGGCCGCGGCGGCGATTGTCGAGCCGATGGATGCCAAGCGCTACTGGATCTTCAAGACGCCCCAAAGCGATTCGCTGATGGCGAGCGCGGTGGTCGAGCACATGGCCGCCAACAAGGTCAAGACGGTTGCTATCATCGCGCTGACCGATAGTTACGGCCAGAACTGGTCGACCCAGGCGTCCAGGCTATTTGCCCAGAAAGGCATCAAGGTGCTGGCCAGCGAAAGCTATCAGCCGACCGACAGCAGCGTGACCGGGCAGATCCTGCGCATCGTCGGCGCCAAGCCCGATGCAGTGTTGATCGCCAGCCGCGGCACGCCCGCCGTCATGCCGCAAAAGTCGCTCAAGGAGCGCGGCTACAAGGGCACGATCTACCAGACCCACGGCGTGGCCAATAGCGATTTCCTGCGCCTCGGCGGCAAGGACCTGGAGGGCACGCTGCTGCCGGCGGGGCCGCTGCTGGTGGCCGAGCAACTGCCGGAGGCCAATCCGGTCAAGAAAACCGCGCTGCGTTTCAAGCGCGTCTATGAACAGAAATATGGGGCGGGCAGCGTCTCCGCTTTCGGCGGCCATGCGTGGGATTCCGGCCTGATGCTGGAAGCTGCCGTGCCGGAAGCGCTAAAAAAGGCGCAGCCGGGCACCAAGCAGTTTCGCAAGGCCTTGCGCGACGCGCTCGAAAATGTGAACGGCCTGGTGCTCACGCACGGGGTCATGACCATGAGTAAGACCGATCACTCGGGTCTGGACCAGCGCGCCCGTTTGATCGTCAAGGTGAAAAGCGGGAAGTGGATGCTGCCCAAATAATGCGTTTCACGATTGTCGATAGGTTTTTGGAACGGGTTGCGGCGGCTCAGTTCGTTTTAGTTACTGATTATGACGGCACGGTATCAAGGAACGGGCCACCGGCATCGAAAGCCTTGCGTGGATTGGTCGTCTCGCTCGGCTCAACTGGGTAAGGAGATGTCCGCCATTCATTTTGGCGGCAGCGCCCCATTGAAGCAGATGCAAAGTTCGACCCACTCGTTCAAATCTGCATCGGACTCGAACCCAGCCGGATCAACATAGACATAGCCCTTCATCGGTTTGCCTGTGAAATCCATCTCCCGAACCTGCGGACGCTTCAAGGCGCTTGCGTACTGTTCCGGCCCAACACGCGCCATGAGCGCATCACCGTTGACCCCCAACAGCATGTGTCCCCGGTGCATGAACGCCAAACCACCAAACATTTTTTTCTCGGAAATACCGGGGCGGGCCACAAATAGATCCCTCAGTCGCTCGGCTGTGCCTTCGTCGTATGCCATGAAACGCTCCTTCAGTCCTCGTTTTGGTCCATCTCCGGGAACATTACATCGGCAAAGCCAAAGCGCGAGAAGTCCGTGATCCGCATCGGGTACAAGATCCCGTGCAAGTGATCAACTTCATGCTGCACCACGCGCGCGTGAAAGCCGTCCACGTCGCGGCTGATCGGCTGGCCGAACTGGTCGACACCTTCATAATGCAGGCGGATCCAGCGCGGTACGCTGCCGCGCAAGCCTGGCACCGACAGGCAGCCTTCGAAGCCCTCCTCCTTCTCGTCCGACAATGGCGTGAGCACAGGATTGAGCAGCACCGTCTCGGGCACCATCGGGGCGTCCGGGTAGCGCGTGTTTTGCTTGAAGCCGTAGATCACCAGTTGCAAATTGACGCCGATTTGCGGCGCTGCCAGACCAGCACCGTCGGCCGCATGCATAGTGTCGAACATGTCGGCAATCAGCTCGTCCAGTTGCGGCGTGCCGAACTCGCGTACCGGCTCGGCCTGGCGCAGAAGGCGCGGGTCGCCCATTTTAAGAATCTCGCGTACCGTCATTTCACCCTCTGCTCCGATTGAAGTTGTGTCAGGAATTGGCCGAACGCGTGGCCGGTCTCCGGGTGCTTGAGCCCCATCGCCGTCATCGCCTTCAGATAACCCAATTTTGAACCACAATCATAACGCTGTCCCGCGTAACGGTAGGCCAGCACGCGCTCAGCCTGCATCAGCGCGGCAATCCCGTCGGTCAGCTGAATCTCCCCGCCGCTGCCGGCGCCCAGGTTTTCCAGGTGCGCGAAAATTTTATTCGTCAGCACATAACGCCCCACTACCGCCAGAGTCGAGGGCGCGGCGTCGGGCGCGGGCTTTTCCACAATGCCGCCCACCAACTCCAGGCTGGGCCGATATGGCGTGGCGCTCACAATGCCGTACTGGCTGGTCTCGGCGCGCGGCACGTCCTGCACCGCCAGCACGCTGCATGCTTCCTGCTCGAAGATGGCCGTCATTTGCGCCAGTACCGGCTGCTGGCCTTCCGCCACATCCATGAAGTCGTCCGCCAGCAGCACGGCAAAGGGCTCGTCGCCAACGACCGGACGCGCGCACAGCACAGCGTGGCCCAGACCCAGCGGCGCCGACTGGCGAATGTAGATGCATGTGATATGTTTGGGGATCACGTTCCGGACAAAGTCGAGCAGCGCGGTCTTGCCGGCCGTTTCCAGCTCCGATTCGAGCTCGTACGCCTTGTCGAAATGGTCTTCGATCGCGCGCTTGTTGCGCCCGGTGATGAAGATCATTTCGGTAATGCCGGCAGCGACCGCTTCCTCGACCGCGTATTGAATCAGGGGCTTGTCGACGATAGGCAGCATTTCCTTCGGTTGCGCCTTGGTCGCCGGCAGGAACCGGCTGCCCAGCCCGGCAACAGGGAATACGGCTTTTCTAATTTTTGTCATTGTGATCCGATGTTGTTTTCAATCTTCAGTCGTGAGCGGGTGCGTCACGGTTGCCGCCTATCGAGTCCAACAGATGCAATAAGCCTGCTTCGTCGAGCACAGTGATGCCCAGTTCCTGCGCCTTGAGCAGTTTGCTGCCGGCATCGACGCCGGCCACCACATAGCCCGTTTTTTTCGAGACGGACCCGGCCACCTTGCCGCCGGCCGCCTCGATCAGGGCAGCCGCCTGGTCCCGGCTCAGGTTGGCCAAGGTGCCGGTCAACACGAATGTCTTATCGCTCAAGGGACTACCGGCCTTGATCACCTGGGCGCCCTCTTTCCAGCGCAAACCGGCAGCGCGCAATTGCGCGACCAACTCCACGTTTTGCGGGTCCGACAGGAACTGGCTGATCGAACGCGCCACGACCGGGCCAACATCGCCCACTTCGAGCAACTGCAGGCCGCCTTCCCAGGTGGCGCCATGGAGCAGCGCATCGAGATTGCCGAAGTGCTGGGCCAGCGCCTTTGCGGTAGACTCGCCGACATGGCGGACGCCGAGCGCATAGATAAAGCGCGCCAGCGTCGTGCTCTTCGATTTCTCCAAGGCATCCAGCACATTCTTGGCCGACTTTTCCGCCATCCGGTCCAGGCCCGACAGCTTTTCCAGGTCGAGCCGATACAAGTCGGCGGCGGTGTGGATCAGACCCTTGTCAACCAATTGTTCGATCAACTGCTCGCCCAGCCCCTCGACATCGATCGCCCGGCGCGACACGAAGTGCATCAAGCCGCCCTTCTTCTGGGCGCTGCAATGGGTCCAGCCGCCCGAGCAACGCGCGATGACTTCGCCTTCCGGTTTCACGATCGGAAAACCGCATACCGGGCAGGCAGTCGGCATGACGAACTGGCGCGCATCCGACGGCCGCAGTTCCGGCACAAAGGCGACCACCTCGGGGATCACGTCGCCGGCGCGGCGCACGATCACCGTGTTGCCGATCCGGATATCCTTGCGCCGCACCTCGTCTTCGTTATGCAAGGTGGCGTTGGTGACGGTCACGCCGCCCACGAACACGGGCGCCAGGCGCGCGACCGGCGTGATGGCACCGGTGCGTCCGACCTGCACCTCGATCTCCTGCACTTGCGTCATCGCCTCTTCGGCCGGGAATTTATGGGCCAGCGCAAAGCGCGGCGCACGCGAGACAAAGCCCAGCTTTTGCTGCAGTGCGAGCTGATTGACCTTGTAGACCACGCCATCGATTTCATACGGCAGGCCGGCGCGGCCTTGGCCGATGTTCCGGTAATAGTCGAGCAGGCCGGCAGCGCCCTGCAGCACGGCGCGCTGGACCGAGACCGGCACGCCCAGCGCCTTATACCAGTCCAACAAGGCCGAATGGGACGGCGGCATGTCGGCGCCGACCAAGGCCCCGATCCCATAGGCGAAAAAGCGCAAGCTGCGCTGGGCCGTGATGCGCGAATCGAGCTGGCGCAAGCTGCCGGCGGCCGCATTGCGCGGATTGGCAAATTCCTTCTGGCCGGCCGCGCGCTGGCGCGCATTGAGCTTGGCGAAATCGGCCTTGTACATCAGCACCTCGCCGCGCACATCGAGCACCTGCGGCGGATTGGCTCCGTGCAAGCGCAGCGGGATCGCGCGCACGGTGCGGATGTTGGTCGTCACGTCTTCGCCGGTGGCGCCGTCGCCGCGCGTGGCGGCCTGCACGAAGACGCCGTTTTCGTAACGCAAGTTGATCGCCAGCCCGTCAAATTTGAGCTCGGCCGCGTACTCGACCTGCGGCTGGTCCAGAGCTTCCCTGATCCGGCGGTCGAAGCCGATCACGTCATCGTCCGAGAATGCGTTGTTGAGCGACAGCATCGGCACCGTGTGCCTGACTTGATTGAACTGGGGGATCGGCGCGGCGCCGACCCTGAAGGTCGGCGAATCGACCGACACCAGTTCCGGATGCTCGGCTTCGAGCCGCTGCAACTCCTGAAACAGGGCGTCGTATTGTGCGTCGGGGATGGTCGGCGCGTCCTGCACGTGATAGGCGTAGATATGGCGGTTCAGCTCGTCGGTGAGCCAGGCAATGCGGGCCCGGGCCTCGGGATCGGTGGTGGCCACGCGATCGAACCGTTTCAGCAAAACAGGCGCAGCGCGCGCGTGGAGCCGGCCGGAATATCGGAGGCGTCCATCTCTTTGTAAAATTCCAGCACCTGGCTGGCGATTTCATCGAGCGCGCCATCGGACAAGGGCTGGTTGCTGTCATCCACGATGGTCGCGTCGAGCCGTCCCACCAGCGACCTGGCGCAGGCCACCATCGCGCCGAAGCCGTCACGCGCCGGGGTCACGCAAGGCACGTCTTGCAGCAGCGTCAGGCGCGACGTGGTTTCGGCGGCCAGCGTGACATTGGTCGAGAGCGAGAACAGGAACGAGCCTTCGCCGTCCGGCATCACGTAGCGGCCATCCGGGCGCAGGTCGAAGCCTTGCTTTTCCAGCGCGCCGAGCAAGGTCGCAATCGCCCACGGGGCGCCGTTCGAGAGCAGGTTCACGCCCAGTTTCGCATCGTGACCGGCCACGAAGCGGTGCAGCGCGCGCGCTTCCGCCATGACCTCGATCATGTCCGGAACTTCCGGCTCGGCACCGATTTCGTCAGCCAGCTGACGCAAGCGCGTGACCAGTTCCGAGTATTCCAGTTCGTTCAGCGCGGTGGTGCGGCTGGCCAGTTGCACGCCCACTTGCAGCTTGGTGTAGACGCCGCCATGCACGATCGGCTCCCAGTCGCCGTTCACGTGCAGGCCGATGTAGTGAATCGGCTTGTTGCCGACGTGTCGCAAGGTTTGCAGGATAGGCAGAATCTTATCGCCGCGCACCGCCGATTCGAGCGCCAGCGGAATCAGGCAATCGATCAGCGGATCGACCAGGCTGGTGGCCAGTTCGGCCGCGGGGGTCAGCACGTCGCCGCCGCCGGGCGCGGCCTTGGGCCCGGCCTCGGACTCGTCGTCGGGCGGTGCGGCGTCCTCCAGACGGCGTTCGCCGATGGCCTCGAAGCTGGGCTCGTGCCGCTCTTCGGGCGCGGGCCCAGCTTCGCCGCTGCGCATCAAGACATCGTCGTGATCGGACGAAAATGCCCGTTCCACGGTCTTTCTGGCCTTGTATTCCTGCCATTTATTAAAGGTAAAGACGCCGACGATAAATACGCCGCCGGCTGCCAGAAGGCTCACTTGTAGGTCTGTCATGCCGCTTGTGCCTCATTAGCAAAATTTGCAGCGGACTCCATGTCCACCGCCACAATGCGCGATACGCCCTGCTCCTGCATCGTCACACCGATCAATTGTTGGGCCATTTCCATCGCAATCTTGTTATGCGAAATGAAAAGGAACTGGGTATGGTCAGACATCCGTTTGACCATTCTGCAAAAACGTTCAGTATTGGCATCGTCGAGCGGCGCATCGACCTCGTCGAGCAGGCAGAACGGCGCCGGATTGAGCCGAAACATGGAAAACACCAGCGCCGTTGCGGTCAGCGCTTTTTCGCCGCCCGACAACAGGTGAATCGTCGCATTCTTCTTGCCCGGCGGTTGCGCCATCACCTGCACGCCGGAGTCGAGGATTTCATCGCCGGTCATGGTCAGCCGGGCCTGGCCGCCGCCAAACAGGATCGGGAACAGCTCCGAGAAATGGTGGTTCACGCGATCGAAGGTGTCTTGCAGCAGCTCGCGCGTTTCCTTGTCGATCCGGTGGATCGCATCCTGCAAGGTGTTGATGGCCTCGGTCAGGTCGGCATTTTGCGCGTCCAGGAAGTTCTTGCGCTCGGATGCCTGCGCCAATTCCTCGAGCGCAGCCAGGTTGACCGCGCCCAGGCCGGCGATCGCATTGCCCAGGCGCGTGACCTCGCCTTGCAGGTAAGACGGCTTCATGTCCGGGTGCAGCTTCTCGGTCAGCGCCGCTTCGTCGCCGCCTCCTTCTTGCAACTGCTGGGCAAACTGTTCCTGGTTCAGGCGCGCGGCCTGTTCCTTCAACTGCATTTCCATGATCTTGTCGCGCTGCGGCTGCAAGCTGCGCTCAGCCTGCATGCGCGCCTCTTCCGAGGCACGCAGTTGCTGCGTGATCTGGTCCAGTTCGTGGCGCGCGTCCGACAAGGCGCGCTCCTGGGTGGTGCGGCGCTCCAGCAGATCTTGCAAGCCATCGTTGGCGGCGCCCGTTTCCAGGTTCGACAGTTCCAGCTGGCCCGCTTCCAGGCTGGCCGTGACCTGGGCCGACTGGGTGGTGGCCGTAACGATATTGCGGCGGATTTCCTCGATCTTGCTGCGCTGGGATTTTTCTGCGAATTGGGACTCTTGCTCGGCGCGCTCCATGTCGCGCAACTGGCTTCTGGCGTCGGCCAGCGCCTGCTCCCTGGCCAGGAAATCGGTCTGACTATCTTCGTGCTCACACTGCAGATCGGCCAGATCGGCATCGAGCTGCTCGAATTTTTCTTCCGATTCGAGCTTGGCCTGCATTTGCTCGGCTTCCTGCGCGCCAATTTCAGTCAAATCAGCCTGGATCTGGGTGCTGCGCTGGTTAAAGCGCGCCTCGACCTCGGATAGCTTGACCACATCCATTTGCAAGCCATGTACCGCCTGCGTCAGGCTCTGGATGCGCTGACGCAAATCCTGCAACTGACGCATCAGGTTGGCCACGGCCGCATCGGCCCGCACGCTATGGGAGCGCGCCTGTTCGGCCAGCAGTTGCTGCGCGCGCAGCTGCTTGTCGATGTTCTCGATCTCTTGCTGGCGTCCCAGCATGCCGTCCTGCTCGGAATCGGCCGCGTAAAAACGCACCGAGGAGCCGCTGATGACATGGCCATGGCGCGTCACAAAGTAGGCGCCCACCGGAAGCTTGCTGCGTTCGAAAAAGGCGGTCGCAACGTCCTCGGCGACAAACACATTGTGCAGCCAGTCATACAACAGATCGCGCAAGCCTGCATCGTTGAGCTTGAGGAGGTTGACCAAGGGCTTCAGGCCCGGCGCCTGGAGCGGCGTCGCCTCGACCGGCGGCGGCGCCAACGAAGGCGCAAACAGGGCCAGCTTGGCCGGTGGCGCATCGCTGAAAAATGCCTTGGCCCAGTCGATATTCGATACTTCCAACGCTGACGTGCGCTCGCGCAGTATCGCTTCCAGCGCCGTTTCCCAGCCCTGCTCGATGTGCAGCTTTTGCCATAAGCGCGGCAGTCCATCGAGCTCATGCTTTTTGAGCCACGGCTGCACCTTGCCCTGGGTTTCCACGCGCTCCTGCAATTGCTTCAAAGCCGACAGGCGCGCGTCGAGCTGCGCGTTGGCCGCCGTTTCGGCATTGACCTGGGCCTGCGCCGCCTGCCGCTCTTGCTCCAGCCGCGGTTGCTGCTCAAGTGCCTCTTCCAGATAAAAGCCCTGCTCTTCCAAGGCCTGCTGCTTTTCTTCCAGCTGCAGCTTCAGGTTCGCCAGATGGCTGCTGTCGGGTAGATTCAAGCCGTTTTGTTCCTGCTGCAGGCGCTCGCGCCGGGTCAACAAACCGGCCAGAATATTGGAGGCATTGCGCTGATGGGTCGCTTCCAGTTCGAGCTGCTGCTGCGCCTGCATGATCCTGGCGCGTGACTCGGTGGTCTTGCGCTGCGCCTCGCGCCACGCCAAATCGAGCGCCGGCAATTGCTCGGTGCGTTGTTCAACGTTCATTTGCGATTGTTCAACCCTGGCCGCCAATTCCTCCAAGCGAAATTCGGCCTCGTCGATCTGTTCCTGGCCATCCTGGCCCTGCTGCTGCCACTGGTCGCGCTGCGCCGTCAAGGCGGCCAGTTGCGCCTGCAGGCGGCTGCGCGATTCGATCACAAACTTGATCTGGGCTTCCAGGCTGCCGATCTCGGAATTGGTCTGGTACAAGTGACCCTGCGCCTGATGCAAGCGGTCGCCCACGCCAAAGTGGGCCTGGCGCATCTGCTCCAGGGTCAGTTCGACATGGCGCAGGGTGGCCGTGTGCTGCTCCAGATCGGTCTGGGCTTGTTCAACTTCACGGAAATAGCGGGTCTGTTCAGTTTGTGCCTCGTTCTTGCGCAACAGCCACAGCAGCTTTTGTTTCTCATCCTGATCCGTTTGTAGCGCATGGAATTTATTGGCGACCACGGCCTGCGCCTCCAGCTTTTCCAGGTTCGCATTCAGCTCGCGCAAGATGTCGTCGACCCGCAGCATGTTTTCGCGCGTGTCGTGCAGCCGGTTTTCAGTCTCGCGCCGGCGTTCCTTGTATTTCGAGACGCCGGCGGCCTCTTCCAGAAATACGCGCAGCTCTTCCGGGCGCGACTCGATGATGCGCGAAATCATGCCCTGCCCGATGATCGCGTAGGCACGCGGACCGAGCCCGGTGCCGAGGAAAATATCCTGGATGTCGCGCCGCCGCACCGGCTGGCTGTTGATGTAATAGGTGG
>JANPCW010000304.1:0-3644 GCA_031431155.1 Janthinobacterium sp.
ACGCGTCGTCGAGACCGTCGCCATCGACGTCCGCGCCGCTCGGCATGCGGTCCGCGACGCCGCTGGCCGACGCTCCGGGACCTGCTGTCAGCACCAGTGAAAGCGCGCAGTTCGACCTGCCCATCCCAAGCAATGGTGGCCCGGATGGCTGGGTCGATCTGCTGGAAACCGAGGCGGCGCACATGCTGGTCACCGGGCAGCAGGAACTGATGACCGTGCTCGGACGCCAGTTCGAATCGGCGCTGATCAAGATCGCACTCAGGCATACCCACGGCCGCAAGAACGATGCTGCCGTGCGCCTTGGCATCGGGCGCAACACGATCACGCGCAAGATCGCCGAGTTCGGAATCGATGGCGCAAAGGACGATTAAACTGTCCGCAGTTCTTGACGGCTCCCCTTAGCCAGACTAGACTAATCTCGTCTAATGAAGGGGATTGCGATGCATATGGTCAACATGCTGAAAGCCAAATCCAGCCTATCTCGCCTGGTCGATGCTATTGAGCAAGGACAGGAACGCGAAATCATCATTGCGCGAAATGGTCGGCCCGCCGCTAAATTGGTGCCTATCGATACTTTGGCACTGGGGAACCGGATCGGCGTCGCGGCCGGTATCTTTGAGGTGCCAGATAGTATCGACAGCCATAATGCTGAGGCTGCTCGATTGTTTCTTGGCGTAAAAAGTTGAACATTTTGCTGGATACCCATGTTGCACTTTGGGCCATTACTGACCACCCGAGTCTTTCAACCAAGGCGCGCGAGTTGATTTTGGCTCAGCGCGCCACAGTTTGGATAAGTGTGGTCAGCCTCTGGGAAATCGCCATCAAGCATGGTTTGGGTGGGGGCGATATGCCGGTGTCGAGCCACGATGCGTTGCGCTATTTTCGTCAGGCCGGGTATCGTTTGCTGGGTATTGAACCTGAGCACGTGGTAGCGCTCGAAACCCTTCCGTCTCACCATCAAGACCCCTTTGACCGCATGATGGTGGCGCAGGCGCTGGTTGAACCGATGCGCCTGATGACGCACGATGCCACCGTGGCGCTCTATAGCGACACCATTATTCACGTTTGACCGGATGCCCCCGAATTTCATGGAAATGTATGCTCATTAACTGCGTTGCCTACCAAGAGGGCAAGAAACTGTCCGATATCCCGGTCGAACAAATTAGCGACTATGTAGAGCGGCCCGATTGCTTCGTCTGGGTCGCGTTGCGCGACGCCCAGCCTGCCGAGCTGCAGGAAATGCAGGACGAATTTCACCTGCACGAACTGGCAGTGGAAGACGCCCGACGCCGCAACCAGCGGCCCAAAATCGAGGAATACGGCGATTCGCTGTTCGTGGTTGCGCATACCGTGGAGCTGGAGGATGACGAGCTGATCGTCGGCGAGGTCGACGTGTTCGTCGGGCCCAATTACATCCTGTCATCGCGCAGCCACAGTACGCAGGGATTCCTTGGCGTGCGTGCGCGCTGCGAGAGCGAGCCGCATCTGCTGCGCCAGGGCTCGGCCTTTGTCCTGTATGCGCTGCTCGATGCGGTGGTGGACCGTTACTTCCCGGTCGTCTACATGTTCGAGTCGGAGCTGGAAACCATTGAGGAGCGCATCTTCATCAAGGGTTCCGAGCGCGACAATATCGAGCGCCTGTACGCGCTCAAGCGCAAGGTGATGGTGCTGCGGCACGCGGTCACGCCATTGATGGAAGCGGTCGGCAAACTGCACGGCGGGCGGGTGCCCGCACTGTGCCTCGACACCCAGGAATACTTTCGTGACGTACACGATCACCTGCACCGGATCAATGGCACGCTCGACACCATCCGCGACACGATCAGCACTGCGATCCAGGTCAACCTGTCGATGGTGGCGATCGACGAGAGCGAAGTGAACAAGCGGCTGGCGGCCTGGGCCGCGATCTTCGCAATCTTTACCGCGTTCGCCGGCATCTGGGGCATGAATTTCAAGTTCATGCCCGAGCTCGACTGGAAGTTCGGTTACCCGGTAGCCATCGGCATCATGGTTAGCGTGTGCGGCTACCTGTACTATCGCTTCAAACGCTCGGGCTGGTTATAGTCTTATATCGATGGCGTCTATGTGGTTGCCGCTCAGGGCGTAGGTTTCAGGCTGCGTGTACGCGACCGCCCGCTTTGGACAGCGGCGTGTGTCACGCGTAGCGTTTTTTAAGCGTGTGCGTGAGGCGCAGATTCAACGGATAGCCTTAGCCCGACAGTCTTAAGAACCGCAAGCAGCGTTTTGAGAGTCGGGTTGCCTTTTGGCGATAACGTGCGATACAAGGATTCACGGCTGATGCCAGCTTCGGTGGCAACTACCGCAAGCCCGCCATAGGCTTCGGCCACAGTGCGAAGCGCCAGCAAGCCAGCAGCACGGTCGTCGGGATTATCGAGCGATTCCATTGCTGCCTTCAAATACTCGACTGCCAATTCGCGATCAGCGCTCAGTTCGGCGATTTCGCGTTCGTGGTGCGAGATGGCCCCTTTTAGTTTGCTCATGCCTGCCTCCGTTTCCATTCTATCCAAAGTGCCTTGGCCTGCTTGATATCTGCCGGCTGCGAACGCCGTAGCCGTCATCCTTCAATGACCATGGGCGTGCCCGGCCTGCGACGCCTAGCCGGCCATCGACAGGGCCACCGCTTCAGCCACCTTGATGCCATCGACCGCGGCCGATAAAATGCCGCCCGCGTAGCCGGCGCCTTCGCCGGCCGGGAACAGGCCGCGCGTGTTCACGCTCTGGAAATCGTCGTCGCGCCGCTTGATGCGGATCGGCGACGAGGTGCGGGTCTCGACCCCGGTCAGCACCGCGTCGGCCATGAAGTAGCCCTTGATCTGCTTGTCAAACGCGGGCAGGGCTTCGCGCAGGGCGGCGATTGCATAGTCGGGCAGGGCAGGGGCCAGATCGGTCAGGTGCACTGCCGGTTTGTACGATGGGATCACCGAACCGAACTTGGTGGAAGCGCGGCCAGCGACAAAGTCGCCCATCAGCTGGCCAGGCGCATCGTAGTTGGCGCCGCCCAGCGCGAACGCGCCTTCTTCCAGTTGGCGCTGGAGCGCGATCCCGGCCAGCGGGTGACCAGGGTAATCGGACGGCGTGATGCCCACCACGATGGCGCTATTGGCGTTGCGCTCGTTGCGCGAATATTGGCTCATGCCGTTGGTGACCACCCGGCCCGGTTCGGAAGCGGCTGCCACCACGGTGCCGCCCGGGCACATGCAAAAACTGTAAACCGAGCGCCCGTTGGCGGCGTGATGCACCAGCTTGTAATCGGCCGCGCCCAGCAATTTATGGCCGGCGAACGGGCCGAAGCGGCATTTGTCGATCAGCGACTGCGGATGCTCGACCCGGAATCCGATCGAGAACGGTTTTGCTTCAACGTACACGCCGCGTGCAAACAGCATTTCAAAAGTGTCGCGCGCGCTGTGCCCGATGGCGAGCACAACGTGCCGGGTTGCAATCTCCTCCCCACTGGCCAGCGTCACGCCGCACACCTGCCCATCACCGGCGCCGCCAGCTGTTGCTCCGGCTTCGATGCCGATGTCTACCACCCGGCTCTCGAAACGGAACTCGCCGCCCAGCGCTTCAATCGTGGCGCGCATCTGCTCGACCATCTTGACCAGGCGGAAGGTGCCGATGTGCGG
>JANPCW010000305.1:0-9153 GCA_031431155.1 Janthinobacterium sp.
AGCGCCTTGATGTCGGAAAAATCCATGATCATGCCGTTGTCGGTGCTGCCTTCGACTGCGATGACGGCCCCGGTCAGGGTGATTTCAAGCGTGTAGCGATGGCCGTGAAGGTTGCGGCACTGGCTTTTGTGATCGGGAATCCGGTGGCCTGCATCGAATTCGAGCTTGCGTGTGATAGTTAGCATGAACAGTGTGAGTGACTAATTAAGGTATTTGTAAGAGTTTGTGGGTTTGCAAGCTTAGCTTCCACTTAGGGTTGCGCTTGCAGGTTTCAATGGCGAGGCGGGTGTTGTGCTCGAGCAGTGGGCCGTCCATCGGCTGGACAAAGAAATGGTCGAAAGCCAGCGCTTCGTAGGCCGACAGATCCTGCTTGGTCTGCGGGATCACAACCTTGAGCTCATTGCCTTCTTCGAGCACCAGGCGGGCGCCCATCTTCGGGCTCACGCAGATCCAGTCGACCCCGTCCGGCGCCGGCAAGGTGCCATTGGTTTCGATGGCAATCTCGAATCCGGCGCGGTGCATGCTGCCGATTAAGGCCGCATCGAGTTGCAGCAGCGGCTCGCCCCCTGTGAACACGACATATTTGCTGGCCGGATAGGTGTGCGGCCACAGACTATTGATGACGTGCGCCAGCGCGTCGCCATCGGCGAACTTGCCGCCGCGCTCGCCGTCAGTGCCGACGAAATCGGTGTCGCAAAAGGTGCAAATGGCCGTGGCGCGATCCACCTCGCGCCCGCTCCACAGGTTGCATCCGGCAAACCGGCAGAACACGGCGGGCCGCCCCGCGTGGGCGCCCTCGCCCTGCAAGGTATAAAAAATCTCTTTGATGCTGTAAGTCACGGTATTTCCTAAAATGCAGGCCTGCACTCTGTTGTCGGACATAAAAAATGTCAACGCAGCACAAACCCGGGTGCCAACCTTCCATTATAGGCTGCCCCGCGCTTTATTTTCGAATGCGAATGCCCGCCGCCGTTCGACGTCCCTCACCCCATAGGCAACATGGACAAGCCAGGAATGCGCTTCATGTCAATCAAACGGATTGGGCACGGTCTTGACAACAGGCGGTGGCAGCGTTGCCGGCAAGGATTGCGCCTCCAGTATCGCCACCACCTGGCCCAGCAGCTGGTGCAGCGTCTTTGCGTGCGCCAAGCCGACCTGATCCATCGTCAAGTCGATGTCGCCGCTGATCGTAATCCGGTCGAGCCGGTTCTCGATCATCAGGTCACCCAGTTCCAGCACGTCGGCTTCGTTGGCATAGGGGACAAACGCAGATTTCTTATCAGTCATGGTTGCTCCTGCATCAGTTTTTAGAGATCCAATTTCCTGGACCGGATTTTCGGCAGGCGCAACATGGCTTCCTTTTGTGCGCCGCTGAGTGACGGTAGCAGATTGATGCCAACCGTGTTTTCCAATTGGACAATGCTCAAGGTCTGGTACTGGTCGGTCGCCGTGTTCTCGATAAAGTAGGCAGCGCCGGCGCGTTGCTTTGGACTATAGACCACTTTATAGATGTGGCTAGGCACCAGCACGTTGCCGACTTTTTGCAGGTTGGCCCCGATAAAGGCCGGTCCAGTGATGACATACAGCGCACCTTCGGCCTTGGCCAGCTTGCGCACCGCCCCTTCAATGCCGGCCCACAGGTGGCGGTTGTTGCCCGCGTCTTGCGGCACCATGTTGGCCAGGGTGAAGCTGTCATGCTGGGTTTGGCGGTCCGGCATGTCACCGTTGGGCGACATGTGACCGCGATCGTAGCCGCTGCGGGCATAGTCGGACAGTTCGGCGCGCTGCGCGGCAGGCAGCTGCTGCTCCGAGTGGAAGGAATTCTCGCGCGACAACCCTTGCGCCGCGGACAGGTTTTCGGCGGTCAGATATTCGGCGGACCAGAGCGGCGTGCGGGTAACGCCCGAGTGCATGATGCCGAACACACCGAAACAAAGTTCCCTGACGGCGGAACCGAGCTTCGGATTCCTAATCTCGGGTAAACGTCCGTCGACATAATGGGCCGGGCAGCCGCCGGCAAGTGCGGGGATGGCCGCCAGCAGGCCGATGGTCAGCACGAGCCGGGGCAGGATTTTTTTTAGCATAGGTCCTTTGGGATGGGTTCAAACAAAAAAGACCCGGCATTTTAACCGACCTCAACCATTGGATCCGCTAGCCGCCGCTGTGCGAGCGCGCCTTAGGAGCATCACAGTGACGAAAGATCAATATGTTTTCGTTCGCCACCGTACAGAAGGACGGCTGCGCGCATGAAACACTGCTTCGAACCCAATCGATCCGGAGAATCTCATGACCGAACCACGCAAAGGGCAGGCGCCCGCAGAATTAGCACGGGACGAGTTCCACCTGACGTTCTCCCGTTCATTCGCTGACCCGAGGTTCGACGCGGTCAAAGATGCACTTGCAAAAGTTGAAGAGGTTGCATGGACCAACTACATCGACGGTCGCAAGGCGCCCGTCACGCAAGCAGCGGGTCAGGAGTTTGCCGATCCCGCGTATGAATTGTCGGTGGAGTGGAAAGCGACGCGCGATCGCTTGATCGCGGCCGAGGCGATCCAAAAGGATGCGCGCACCACGTCGCGCGTGTTGCTCATCTGCGGTTCGGCACGCAACGACGGCACCTGCCCGGGAGAAATGTCGAAGACGTTCCGGATGACGCAGTTGGCGCGCCAGGTATTTGAGGCCGACAACATGGAAGTCGACCTGCTCGACCTGAGCCGGCTGAGCTCCGAGTACGACAAGCACATTCACCCATGCAAAGGGTGCGTCTCCACTGCCATGCCCTTGTGCCATTGGCCGTGTAGTTGTTACCCCAACCATGGCGAACGCCAGACCAATGACTGGATGGCCGAGATCTACGAAAAATGGACGGCTGCACATGCCGTAATAATCTTTACGCCGGTCTATTGGTACCAGACGCCAGGCGTCTTGAAACTGATGATCGACCGCATGGTATGCGCCGACGGCGGCAATCCCGATCCCACGACGACCTCGGGCAAGAATGCAAAAAAGGCGAAACAACTTGAACTGGCCGGCTGGCCCTACCCCAAGCATCTGGCAGGACGGGCCTACGGTCTGGTCGTGCATGGCGACGTGGCCGGTATCGAAGGCGTGCGGCGCGGGCTGTCGGACTGGCTTGACTGGATGGGCTTGATCGATGCCGGGGCGCTGTCACGGCTGGACCGCTACATTGGCTATTTTGAATCGTACGCCGAGAGCCACGAGGCGCTTGACCGGGATGTGGCATTTCAGGACGAAGTGCGCAACGTTGCCCGAGCCGTCGCCAACGCTGTCGTGCAGCTTCGCGCAGGCAATTTATCCACGCCGGATGCGGACTTGCAAAGCCCGAGGCCAAAATAAGGGAGGCCCAGGGCGCATGCATCAGCTGGCGTGTTTTTCGCGCATGCGCCACGCGGCAAAAACCGCGAGTGCGCAGACCGTCGCGAGAAACAGGAAGGTTTCATCAAACGGCGCCAGGCTTTGCTTGATGGCTCTTGACTCCGGCACAGGCTGATGCACGGCCAGCCGCCACTCAAGCACGATTCCGACCAGACTCACTCCAATCGCGCCGCCCAGCTGACGCAGAAAGTTGATCACGCTCGATCCCTGCGCGATTAGATTGAAATCGACCCCGCGCATTGAGCCCAGGCTCAGGGATGGCAACACCAGGCCCAGCCCGATGCGTCCGATGACGGCCCATGCCATCAGGGTAAAGTAGCTGGTGCCTAGCGTGCCAAACGCCATGAGCACAAGCGACAGCGCCAACAGCGCCAGTCCGATCGACACCAGAATATTGGGTGCGAAACGGTCGACCAGTTTCCCTGCCACCCAGATCGTGAACGCCAGCACGATTCCGGCCGGCAGCAGGACCAACCCGGCTTGCGACGGTGAATAATGCAACCCCAGCTGCATATACACCGGTAACAAATAAGTCGAGCCGAACAAGCCCATGCCGTAGATGAACGCAACCAGCGCACCCATCGCAAACTGACGGTAAGTAAATAGCTTCATGTTCATCAGGGGTTCTTCGATGTGCAACTGGTATGCCACGAATCCGACCAGACTCCCCAGGCCCAGGACCAGCAGCATGACGGCCAACGCAACGTCATCATGCAAATGCACCAGGCCGTTCAGGATACTGATCGTGCAGACGCCGGCCAGCAGCAAACCTTTCCAGTCGAGTGCGCTGACGTGGCCCGGTACTGGAGAATTTAGCGCCAGAAAGCGTCGGATCAGCACCAGCACGAGCAGACAGAACGGCACCACCACAAAGAAAATTGAGCGCCAGCCGAAATACTCCACCAAAAATCCTCCAATGCTGGGTCCGACCGCCGGCGCCAGCACCACACCAAAACCGAACACGCCCATCGCTCTGCCCTGCTCGCCCGGGGCAAAGGCGCGCAGGATCACGATTGCAGGGATAGGTTGCAAAATTCCCGACGCCAGCCCCTCGACCACGCGCATCGACAACAGCATCGGATAGTTGATACTAAAGCCACCAATCACGCCCCCGGCCAGCAACAGCAGGATGGCGCCGGTGTAGGTTTGGCGCAGGCCGTAGCGCAGCAGGAGCCACGGCGTGGTCAGCATCGACAGCGTCATCGCCAGCATGAACGCGGCCGACACCCACTGCGCGCGTTCCTGACCGAGCACAAAATAACGGCTCAGGTCCGGAATCGCCACGTTGACGATGGTCGACGACATGATCGAGGCCATCGAGCCGATCATGACCGTCAGCAGCACCAGCCATTTATAGCGCTCGCCATACTGTTCGCGCATTTGTGCCAGAGTCTGGGGCATGTGGTGGTGGCCGGGAGAGTCGCAATGGCGTCCAGTATATCGGACGCAACGAGAACCAATAGCGGCTGGGGTTCAAATGAAACGGGGGCCAGGGCTTGATCGCGTCGCGAACAAGCGCTGGCCCCGCACTGAGAAAAAACGACTTATTTGGCTGTCATGCCCAATAGCATCTCATTCAAGCGTTTGACGAACATCGCCGGGTCGGACAAGGAACCACCTTCAGCCAGCATCGCCTGGTCGAACAGGATGTTGGACCAGTTGGCAAACGCTACGCCCTTATCGGCATCTTCATACTTCAAGCGCGTCACCAGCGGATGATTTGGGTTGATTTCCAGGATAGGCTTGGAGTCAGGCGCGCTTTGACCGGCGGCCTTGAGCATGCGCAGCAAGTTGCCCGACAATTCGTTTTCATCGGCCACCAGGCATGCCGGCGAATCGGTCAAACGGAATGTCACGCGCACGTCCTTGGCTTTGTCGGTCAACGCTTCTTTCATCTTGGCGACCAACTCCTTGTAGGAAGTTTCGGTTTCTTCGTGCTCTTTCTTCTCGGCTTCGTCTTCCAGCTTGCCCAGATCGAGGCCGCCCTTGGCAACCGACACCAGCTCCTTGCCTTCAAAATCCTGCAGGAAGGACAGCATCCACTCATCGACACGGTCCGTCAACAGCAGCACTTCGACGCCCTTCTTGCGGAAGATTTCCAGGTGCGGGCTGTTCTTTGCCGCCTTGTAGTTGTCGCCGGTGGCGTAGTAGATCTTGTCCTGGCCCTCTTTCATGCGCGCCACATAATCGGCGAAACCGGTCGCCTGCTCTTCGCTCTCGTTCTGGGTCGAGGCGAAGCGCAGCAGCTTGGCCAGGCGTTCCTTGTTGGTCGCGTCTTCGCCGATGCCTTCCTTGAGCACTTGGCCGAACTCTTTCCAGAAGGTGGTGTATTTGTCTTTCTTCTCTTGCTCGTCCGCGTTCGCCAATTCTTCCAGCATGCCGATCACGCGCTTGGTCGAGCCTTCGCGGATCACCTTGACGTCGCGCGACTCTTGCAGGATTTCACGCGAGACGTTGAGCGGCAAGTCGTTCGAGTCGATCACGCCTTTCACGAACCGCAGGTAGGCCGGCATCAGTTGTTCGGCGTCGTCCATGATGAAGACGCGCTTGACGTACAGTTTGATGCCGCCGCGCTTGTTGCGATCCCACATGTCGAACGGGGCTTTCGCCGGAATGTACAGCAGCTGCGTGTACTCGCTGCGGCCTTCGACCCGGTTGTGGGTGAGCGTCAGCGGGGCACCGAAGTCGTGCGAGACGTGCTTGTAGAATTCTTCGTACTGTTCCGGCGTGATGTCGGCCTTGTTGCGGGCCCACAGCGCGCTGGCCTGGTTGATCGTTTCCAGCTCGTCCTTGACGACGGTTTCCTTCTTTTCTTCGTCCCACTCTTCTTTGCGCATCACGATCGGCAGCGAGATATGGTCGGAATACTTGCGGATGATCGACTTGATCTTCCAGCTCGAGAGCAGTTCGTCCTCGCCTTCGCGCAGGTGCAAGGTGATGTCGGTGCCGCGCGATGGCTTGTCGATAGGCTCGATGCTGTAGTCGCCCTCGCCGCCCGATTCCCATCGCACCGCTTCGGTTGCGGCCAGGCCGGCGCGGCGGGTCTCGACCGTGATCTTGTCGGCCACGATGAAGCCTGAATAAAAGCCGACGCCGAACTGGCCGATCAGGGCCGCGTCCTGCTGCTGGTCGCCCGACAGCTTGCCGAAAAATTCCTTGGTGCCGGACTTGGCGATCGTGCCCAGGTGGGAGATCGCATCGTCGCGGCTCATGCCGATGCCGTTGTCCGAGATCGTGATGGTGCGCGCATCCTTGTCGAAGCTGACCTTGATTTTCAATTCGTGATCGTTGCCGTACAGCGCGTCATTGTTGATCGCTTCGAAGCGCAGCTTGTCGGCTGCGTCCGATGCGTTCGAGATCAGTTCGCGCAGAAAAATCTCCTTGTTGGAGTACAAGGAGTGGATCATCAGTTGCAGCAGTTGTTTAACTTCCGCTTGAAAACCAAGGGATTGTTATTAGTAGACAGCCATTTTAACCTAGTGAGATTGGGTGAACCAATTGGGAGAACGAATCAATTGAGTTATGTGACGTGGGGATTATAGAAGCGATTTCAAGGCGTGCGCGGAAACAGATTGCGCCCCCGATCGGGCCCGCTACCGCGCGCCAGGCGCCTGCGCCCGGCTCCGCTTACCGCGCGCGTCCAATTCACGCTCGAAAAAGCGCCACACCGCCTCATCCTGCATGGCCGCGATGTTGATGCGCATGCGGGTCGACGGCAACTGCCTGGGCGAAAATAGGCAACCGGGGGCCAGCAACAGTCCTTCCGTCATCGCTTTTTCGGTCAGGCCGTAGGTATCGCAACCGGCGTCGACCCAGACGAACATGCCGGCCGGCGGCGCCACGTCAGCCTGCAGCCCGACCCGCTCCAGTTGGCGCACTGTCTTGGCGCGCACCGCGTCCAGACGGGTACGGATGCGGTCGACATGCTTGCGATAGAGGCCTTCGGACAGGATTTTATAGACTACCCGTTCGCCGATGTCGCTGCTGGTCAAGGTCGAGAGGATCTTGCGGTCGGCCAGTCGCTGCGCCCACTCGTTCGAGGTGGCGATAAAACCCACGCGCAGGTTGGCCGACAGGGTCTTGGAAAAGCCACCAAGGTAGATCACGCGCTGCAATTGGTCGAGCGCGGCCAGCCGGGTGGCCGGTTGCACCGCGCTGCCCGGATGCATGTCGCAGTAAATATCATCCTCGACGATCGTGAAACCGTGTTCTTCGGCGATGCGCAGCACCTGGAATGCCTTGGCCGCGGAGAGCGAGGTCGAACTCGGGTTGTGCAGCACGGAGTTAATCACATACAGCTTGGGCTTGTGCAGCGCGGCCAGTTGCGCCAGCTGGCCGATGTCCGGGCCATCGGCCAGGCGCGCTATTCCGATGACCTTGACGCCCAGCGCCGCAAAGGAGCCAAACATTAAAAACCATGCCGGATCATCAACGAAAATCGTATCGCCCGGGCGCGTGAATTCGCGCGCCACCAGATCGAGCGCCTGCGTCACGCCGACGGTGGTGACAATTTGCTCAGGCGCGGCGGCGATCTCCAACTCGGCAAGCTTCAGTTGCAGTTGCTGGCGCAGCGGAAGGAAACCTTGCGGCGTGCCGTAATTGAGCAGCAAATTGCTGTGCTGGCGACTGATGGAGCGCAGCGCGTCGGCGATCATTTTCCCGTCCAGCCAGTCTGCCGGCAGCAATCCCGAACCGGGCACTTTTTGCAAGGGCGCCTGGCGGAACATGTTGCGAATCAGCCAGACCACATCCAGCGTTTGGGCTGCGTGCGGCTCAGCCACGCTCGCAGCGGCGCCTTCGAGCGCAACGGAACGCCCGCCGACATTGAGCGGCGAACGTTCGCGCACGAAAAAGCCGGCGCCGCGGCGCGACTCCAGGTAACCCTTGGCCACCAGCTTGTCGTAGCCGGCTACGACGGTAAAGCACGACACGCCGTGGAGCGCCGCAAATTGCCGGATCGAGGGCATCCGCGCGCCGCCGCGCAGGAGCTTGTCGTCAATCCGTGCGCACACCGAGCGCACGATCTGATCGATCAGCGATTCGCCGGATTCGCGTGACAGGAGCCCGACGATGGGAGCGGCGGGCGAGTCTGTGTTGCTCTGCATTGTATTGGCCATATTACCGTCACAGTATATTAAATTATGTGATTAAGTGTACTTGTAGTGTACTTATCTATTGGTCTAGGATACACCTGTCAACGGCTTTTCACCAGGGAAGTCCGCCGTCAATCATTCGGAGAGTCACATGAAAAACAACGTCCCGCTCGGTCCAGACCTTGGTACCACGCCAGCTACCGCGCCAGCGCTCTCGCGCGAAACAACAGGCATGCTGCTTGGCTTGGCTGGCGTCGCTATTTTCAGTCTCACCCTGCCGTTTACCCGCTTGGCGGTCAGTCAGCTCGATCCTGCCTTCGTGGCACTGGGTCGGGCCTTGGTGGCGGCGCTGCTGGCAGGCATCTGGCTATGGTGGAACCGATCCGCGCTACCACCGCGCTCGGCCTTTGCTCCGCTGGCGCTGGTGGCGCTCGGCTGCGTGATCGGTTTTCCTTGGCTGACCTCGATCGCCATGCAGACCCTACCCGCGGCCCATGGCGCGGTGCTGGTCGGCATCCTGCCACTGGCGACAGCGCTGTTTGCAGCGCTGCGCGGTCATGAAAAACCCTCGCCCGGCTTCTGGATCAGCGCCTTGACCGGCTCGGCACTAGTACTGGGATTCGCATTACACCAGAGCGCTGGCAGCTTCCAGTTGGCCGACCTG
>JANPCW010000306.1:0-8035 GCA_031431155.1 Janthinobacterium sp.
GCATTTTCATTAACTGCGCGACGCCCCAGTCATTGGCGACGATTTCCGCTCCCGCAGGCAGCCGACCCGCGACAGCAACGATGCGGGCCAGGAGCCCGTCGTTGGAGATCGGGGTGGGCAGCACAAACTTCAGCCCCAGTCGCTCGGCTTGGGCCAGTGCGCTGGCCAGATCGGCATCGTTTGGGAACAAGTGCTCGCAATACTCGCTGCCGAAATAGAGGTGGGTCGCGCGCGCGCCGATCGGCAGCAATTCGGCCAATAGGGGATCGTCCAGAAAAGCGAGCAAGGCCGCCCGGTCGAGGGCGGCGCAGGATGCCAGGCGCGCCAAGCGGCGCGGATCCGTGATCGCCAGTGCGATCTCGATGGCGTGTTTCATGCCACGCCCTGGCGCTGGCGCTGCTCGCGACCGTGAAAACGGGCGCTGGCCAGCACTTCATGTTTGAAATCGGAGGCGCTGGCTGCGGGACAGGCCTCGAAGAAAGCGCCAGCCATTCCGGCCATGCGTGCCGCTGCGTAGCTCGCCCCGGCGCCGGAAAAACCCGGCGGCGGCAAGCCACAGGCGCCGAACAAATGCGCAGCCGCGATGCTCGAGCAGTCGCGTTCCCCGCAGCGGATATCGCCGCTCACCGCCAGCACCCCCGGATAGCGCGCCGGATAGGTCGGCGCGCCCCTGGCCGGATGGGAAGCGACCAGCAGCACACCGCCGGATATGGCAGCCAGGCAGCTGTCCCTGAGCTCGGTGCGATCGTCGCGCAAGCCCAGGCTCAGATTGATCACTCTGGCTCCTTCGGCGACACACCATTCGATGGCTGCGGCAATGACGCGCGCCGCGACCGGCCGGGCAGCATGAAAAACCTGTGCCGACAGCAGCGAACAATGGGACGCCCGGGCCAGGACCAGGCTGGCCACCGCCGTGCCGTGGCCGAGCACATCGGTCGCGTCCCCTGCCGTGCATTGTACCCTGCCTTGTTCGTCAAGGTGCAGCGCCACCCGGGTGGCCACGAGCGCATCGAGCGTGGCGTCGATCCCGCTATCGACGATGGCGACCTTAACGCGCATCGGCCGTCTCCGCGCCGGAAATCAGCTCGAACCCACCGCGCCGCAAGCGCCACACCATGTCCCAGTTTTGGCGGTGCCGCACGTGATGGGTAATGAACAAGCAGGTGCGCGCGGAAAACCGGCTCAGCACCAGCGCCAGCAACTGGCGTTCCATTGCCGGGTCGACCGCGCTGGTGGTTTCGTCGAGCACCAGGATCGATGGGTTTTGCAGAATCGCCCGGGCCAAGGCCAGCCTCAGGCGCTGACCGCGCGACAGGGCCGCGCCCACTCCGCCCAGCTGGGTATCGAGCTGCACTTCGGCCGCATCCAGGCCGACCGCTTGCAATACGTCGAGCAGCGCAGCGTCATTGACCTGGGGCTGCACCACGCGCAGGTTTTCGGCCACCGTGCCCTGAAAAAAAACCGGCTCCTGATCCACCACTGCGACCCGGCGCCGCAACTGCGCGGGCGCCACTTGGGCGATGGCGACGCCATCGATAAAGATCGCGCCCCGCTCCGGATGCAGGTGGCCAAGCAGCAGATCGGCCAGCGTCGATTTCCCGCCTCCGGACGGTCCGATCAGCAGCACCTTGCTGCCCGCCGGAATGTGCAGGCTAGCCTGGACCAACACCGGCTTTGCGCGCTGGTAGGCAAAGCTGACCCCTTTCAGCGCCAGTTCGCCGCGCAGCAACGCCGGCAGTTGCGCCGTCGCCAGGGCCGCCGGTCCGGCATGCCGCGGTTCGGCGTCGAGCAGTTCGGACAGGCGCTCCAGACTCACCCGCAGCCGCTGCCAGCCGCCCAGCACGCCCATCAGGGTGTACACTGGACCGGCCACGCGCGCCGAATAACCCACAAACGCCACCAGCAGGCCCATCGTGATTTGCCCCCGCGCCAGCAGATAGCCGCCGCAGCCGAACACCAGGGCAGTGCCGGCCAGGCCCGCCACGCGCTGACCGGCGGCAAGAGAAAAGCCGGTCTGCTGCGCCGTTTTCAGGGCGTGGTAATAGTCGCCATGGCGCTCGCGCAAGGCCGTCAAGCGCGCGCCCTCGCCATTGGCCGACTGGATCAGCTTGACCGCGCGCAGCGACTCGATGAAGAAGTTGGACAACCGCGTGGCCTGGCGCCGCACTTCGCGGGTACAGTTTTCCAGGGCCGCCCGTTTGCGCAGCGCGTGCAGCAGCGGCAACGGCAGCATGGCCAGCAAAACAAGCAAGGTCATGCGGATATCGAGCAAGCCCATCAGGGCGATTACTGCCACCAAGCTGAACAGCCCGTTGATCAGCGCCAGCGGCGCGTCCACCAGAAAGCGCTGAACCTCGGCCAGATCGCCGTCGAAACGGGACACCAGGTCGCCGAATCCAACACGCGAGTAATACACGGGAGACAGCGTCTGCAGATGTTCGAATACCCGTTCGCGCAGGCCGAACAGCACGTGGGACGACAGGTCGAGATAGTCGAAACGGGTGACCGATTCCAGCGCCAGGCCCAACAGCGGCGCCAGCAACATCAGCCCTGCCGCTGTCGCCAGAACCTTCATGTCACCGGCCAGGGCACCGTCATCGAGCAGCACCTTGGACAACCACGGTTGAAGCAATCCCAGTAGGCTGGCGGCACAGGACAGGATGGCAACGCGCAAGGCCACCCGCCGCCGCGCGGCCAGCAGCAGCCATCCCCAGCGCAGTATCGGGTGACGCCAGAGCGGCGACGCGGAAGGCATCATTGGCTCGTGTTTCGGCACAAGGTTCAGCGACGGATGATCCGCATCGACGAGATCGACTGGTCGGCGCCGCCAGGGAGGGTGACCTCTGCCTGTTTGGTGAGGGTTGCCGCGTCGTACATCGTCACCTTGTCGCTGGCGCCGCCGAGATAGATTTCCTTGCCGTCGCTGGAAATGTTAACGGTATAGTAGGTACGGTCCAGATTGGCGCGCTGGACTAATTTCTTTTTCACCAAGTCGGCGCGAAAAAGCTGGTTCATCACGGCAAAGACTTCGGTGCGATTCACGGGATTAACCACTGACGAGAACATGACATCTTCGGCGTTGGCAAGCTCTTCATAGCTCAGCTTTTCGGTGTTGAGATCAAAACTCATCATCCCGACCTTGAAAGCCTCAGGCGACTTGGGATCGACATCGGTTTTCGCAACATAATAGGGGCTTGACAGCACACGGGCCTGTTCATATTGATTCCACATGGAAAAGACGTCAGGCTCACCGATGCCTTTGCGCCGCCAGTGGCGCAGCTGAAGGGTTTTGGCGATTTTGCCCGCCTTGGCATCAAAAACATAGATATCCCACCCCATGCCAACCACCCGGTCGCTATCGGTAGTGGGCGCCAGCAAGGAGATGCGGCGCGGCGCCGGAAATGTTTTCACCGGCTTGGCTTTGATGCCGTCGGCGGTGTTGTAGACGGCGATTCGGGTATCGAGGGACTCGTACTCGTTTCGTTTCATGCGCGTCGGGATTTGGTGCACGTAGAGTTTACTGCCGTCGAGACTTACCGTCATGCCCATCATGGATTTGACGCGCTCTCCAGGTGTCGACATGTCGGCGCGAAAAACCTGCTGCCCGCTATCGAGATCGATGCCGACCACACTTTCGTTATGATTGGTCAGCACATAAGCGATCTTGCCATCCGCCGGAGCAGAGATCGGGCCGGGCACACCTTCGCCCGGCAGCGCAAAGGTGCGCACCACTTTACGCGCCGCCAGGTCGATCATGTGCAGACTGTTGGGCCGACTACCGGTGAGCAGGAAGTCGCCGGCCAGGGCCGCCGAGCTTACCAATAAGGCAATGAATAAAGTAGTCCAGCGTTTCATTAGCTTAGTCCTCGGGAAAAAGGGTCTGCAGTTCGCGCCAGTCGCGCAGGGCCGAATTCTTGCCATCGGTCCAGTCACGGGAGGTGTTCATGGTGTCGGCCAGTTGGGCCGGCCACCAGCACGGATCGGTACAGCCATAGAGATCGGCTTCCATCGGCTGGCACAGGCTGGCCAAACCACCGAAAGCGTCGATTTCCCAGCCCGGGTCGAAGGTGGTGGTGCAACCTACCACGTTGCTCATCGGGACAACGTCGAGAACCGGCCCTTCGGCCGCCGGGGAAGACAGGCTGTGAGCCTTGGGATTAAGGGGTCTCAAGCGTTTCATTGTTCAGATCCATGTGATTCCTGCATCTTGCTCTGGGGAGTGAAAAAGCCGGGGTTGGCGAGCATGATCTCGCCGAAACACTCGATGCCGAAATCGAGCCACTCGCGCACAAAATCACAGTGCGAGAAGGTGGGGGAGAGGGCCGAGCCGTGGCGCACGTACGCTTCGTGGTAGCAGCCTCCAGCGCAGATGCTGCGCGCCGAACACTGCTGGCAGGCTGGATGCAGGCGTTGTGCCTCGCTCAGGAAAGCGCTCAGTTGCTGCTGCGCGATGCCGCCATCGACATCGCCGAAGCTGGGGAAAGCGGTGCCGGTAAACCGGTGGCAAAGCGCCAACTGGCCTTCGGTGCCAACCGCCAGCAATCCAACCCCGGCCCCGCACGGCAAACTCTTGCGCGTGCCGCTATACAGATCCTGCATCATCTGGTTCATGTTGGAAAAGCCATGACGAAAGCCCCGTTTCGCCGCCGTCGCGTATTCCCGCCCCAGGGCCTTCAGGGCATCGAGTACCGTGCGCATTGCGGCATCATCGAGCCCGACCGGTGAATCGTCGCTGGCAGTCACCGGTGCGAAACCGACTTCGGCAAAGCCCAGCTCATCGTGCAGGTGGCGGTAAATCTTGGCCACATCGGTATTGCCGCAGGCTAAAGTCACGCGCGCCCCGACCGGCCGCGCCATGTCGGCCGCCAACAGGCGCCGGACATTGTTCGATACCGCTTTATAGGTACCCTTGCCGCCGATGGTAATGCGGTGACGGTCATGCATTGCCTCATCGCCGTCCATGCTCACCGAAATGCCGAAGCGGTGGGACTGGAAGAAAGCGATCATTGCGTCGGTCAGCAGGATGGCATTGGTGGTGAGCGAAAAATCCACCTGTTTGCCCAGTCTGACGGCCTCCTGTTCGGCATAAGCGACCAGCGCGCGAATGCTGGGGAAACGCGTCATCGGCTCGCCGCCGAAAAAAACCAGGTTGACCCGCTGATGACCGCTCGATTCGCGCAGCAGCAAGTCGATGGCGCGCCTTGCCGTGGCATCCTCCATCACGTCAGCAGCGCGCGGTGTGCTGAGATCTTCCCGGTAGCAGTAGGTGCAGCCGAGGTTGCAACCGGTGGTCAAGGTCAGCACCAGCGTATTGATCGGCGCATGCGTGACTTCCCGCGGTGCGATCGCATAATCCTTGCGCGCGGCCGAGATGATGCCCAGGGCCAGGAAATCGGCCAGGCAATCGCACACTTCGCCCGGCGAAAAAACCCCGTCGAAGCGCGCCCGAACCCCCTGCTCGCTCACCGCGCCGGTTTCTTCCAGCAATTCCAGCACCGAGTCGGCCGCCTTGTCGAGCTCGAACAACGAGGTGGTCGGCACATGCAACAGGAAGCGCTGACCGTTTTTTCCGACCGCCCGATAATTGTGCTTTTGCAGTTGCAGTGATGCCATGATGGTCTCTTTCTAACGTAGCGGCGGCTTGTTCCAGCGTTGCACGGTCACCATCAAATGACCACGTGCCTGGTTGCTGCGTTCGCCGTCGGCCACGGTAGCGATGACCGACAGGTTGCCGACATTGTTCATCCCCTTGCGGGCCGGATTGGGGCCGGCCGCGGCCGGCAGGAACAGCCCTTGCGGCTCCATCACGCCGGCAAATTTGACATCGTCGTCCGCCTTGGCTTTCGCGTCATGGTTGTCGACCCGCCAGTTGGCGGGGACGACGCCGAGGCGAATATCATCGGCGCCGCCGGAACGGCCATCGGGCCCGTTCAGGTAGGCTACGGCTTCGAACTGGGCCGACTGGGCTAAATTGGTGCCGCCGCCCAGGCGCGCAATGCCGAACTCGGGCTCGACCCGGATCGAATCGAACTGGCGATACAGCGCCACCTTCGCTTCGCTTCCACCCTTGGCGCGCAGGCTGCGCTGCCCAAGCGCGGCGCCGTCGTCCACCCGCACCGTCAATACGACTTCGCCGGCCCCTTTCTGTTCGGCTGAAAGCACCTTGATCCCCGGCCCCAAGTCGTAATCCTTGTAATCCTTGCCCAGCTGAACGCCATGCACGCTCAAGAGCGTCTCGCCCCCCACCTTCAACAGCGATGGGAACACTGCCACGATAGTCGCGCGCGCTGCCGCACCGGCTTGCACGGCTGCGAAGGTGGCGCCGATTTCATCGGTTTCGCGTAGAAACCAGCGGCCCGAGAGTTTCTTGCCATCTGCGCTTAGCGCGAACACCGAGCGCACCTTTTGATTGTCGATGGTGGCATCGCCGCGCCATTCGTAGCCGCTGTAAATGATGCTCTGGCCACGACCGCTGGCCCGGTTGCCGGCAACATATTCCAGCTCGTAACTGACGGCGTAGCGATCAATGCCGACGGCATCGACTTGCATCGACCCGGCGTAATCGCCCCAGCCCGGGCGATGGCCGGCGATGCGCCAGCTGCCGGTCGGCGCCACATGCTTTTTGCCTTGCCAGCGCTTCCAGGCTGCAGTGCTGGCCGGGTACAGGCCAGCCAGCCGCGGCACCACCTGGTCGAGGGCAATCTGCTTCCAGTTGCGGTCGCGCCCCTGGGCTGAATATTCGATGCTGGGGAACTGGCCCAGATGCGTATGGACCAGCTTTTTCCACTCGCTGGCATCGCGCCGCTGCAGGGCGACCCGGCCAAAGCTGTGGCAGCGCCCGCACATCTGGCCGAGCTGTTCGTCGGGCACCACGTCCTGGGCGTTCGGGACCCGTTCCAGCAAAAACCGATAAGGCGCGCTCTCCTCGGGGGCCAGCCCCTGGCGGTCGGCAAGATATTTGACCAGGGCCTGGCGTTCTTCCTTGGAGATGTCCACTTTGTGCCAGACCTGCATGCGGGCGATGGTCATATCCCAGCCTTCCGGCGTCTTGCGCAGGGCCGCAATGCGCTGCAGCTTGCCAGCCTCAAGGTGACAGGTGCCGCAGCGGTTTTCAAGCAGCTGCGGCGCCGATATCGGTGCCGCAAGTGCCCCGGCAGCCACTAGTGGGCCGGCGACCATCATCAGGCCAGGCCGAAACCAGCGCGCCTTTCGACCGATCAGCAGCCTCATCGCATCTAGCAACATGGTCATCCTTTTTTCCGATACCGCCATCGGGGACCCGATGCGCTCCGACACAGCCATTCTAGGAAGGGGCGAAAAAAGGCGTTAGCCAATTTCGGCAACGGCGTTTGAAAATCGCACGCCGCAACGCCCCACGCACACGCCGACAACAGGACTTTTTCCAAGCACCACGCGCCTCAAACAAAAACGTTTGACGTCAAACATATTTTTGTGTGACTATTCCGGTGTTCACTAACCTCCCCATTACCTGAGCGTTGCAAGGATTTCCTGATGAAATTGCTTGAATCCCCGCTGGCCCAAACCTATCCCTTCGTCCATGGCGAGGACGATTGCTTCAACTTCACTGAAGCCGTGATGGGCGATGCGGACGATCACGCGGCCGGCTTACAACACTGGCAGCAGGAATACGAGCAACTGTCGGAAGGCATGTTCGCCGGTTTGGTGGACGAAGTTTGGTTTGGCAACGTGCAGATCTTCCGCGAACGCACCAATCGGGTGCTGCATCAAACCGGGCTGCCCTGGGAGGGGTCGTGCACCATTGGGGTGACCCTCGATGCAACCGGGGACGGCTTGTTTTCCGGTACCGTGCTTAGCCGTGGATCGCTGGTCAAGCTGGACCAGGGCGAAGCCCTTGATTTCCGAACCCCACAACAACTCGACATCATTGCCGTTGCCACCGGTGCCGTGCAGTTGCGCGAGTTCGCCCTTGCCGTCTGGGGTATCGACAGCGAGGCCAAACCGGTCGCGTCCGGCGTGCTCAAGCACTCCGCCGAGGCGGCCCTTGGCCTGAGCG
>JANPCW010000307.1:0-2034 GCA_031431155.1 Janthinobacterium sp.
CGCGGCGGCAAAAGTCTTGCCCTCGCCGGTGGCCATTTCGACAAGCGCACCCTGCAGCAGCGACCACGCGGCCAGGTATTGCGTTTCGTAGGGGCGCTTGCCGAGCGTGCGCTCCGCGGCCTCGCCGATCAGGGCGAACGCACGGGCACTCGGCGCCGCAGCGAAGCCCTCACGGTGAAACAGGCGGCCCAGGGCCTGCGCCTCACGGCGCAACTCGTCGTCGCTGCGTCCCTTTGCGTCTTCGGCCGCGACACTCACCGCCACAAGAAAGGAGCGGCCCGGCTTCGCGCGCCCGGCCGTGGCCATGCGCCAGGCGGCAGGCAGGCGTGTCCACAGGCCGATGGCCAGGCGGTCATGCCAGGCCAGATCGTGCTCATGGCGCTCGACATAGGGCCGTCCCGGCGCCAGGTCGGCCGGCAACACGCCGAGCGCAGCCACGTCAGACATCGAAGTGCGTCAACAACAAGCGGCGCAAACTGCGGAACCACTGCAGCGCCAAGGGCAGCGGCGGGTGATCGAAGCGCACATGCACGCGCTGACCGAACAGCGGCGCGAGCGCGGCACCGTCCAGCACCTCGACGTCGATCTGGAACAGGCGTTCGAGCGCACGCACACCCTTCGCGTCGCGCGGGTCGGTGGCGATGCGGCCGCCGCCCGTGGCGGCCAGCACGGGGCTGGGCAATTCGTTCTTGCCGGCCGGTTGCTGACGCACGATACGCCCGTCGATCACGCGCGCCGGGTCGTGCGCCAGGCGCATCTGCACGCCGCCACCGGGCAAGCCGACGGTGTCGATATCCGCCTGCGTGACCACCACTTTCACCATCGGCTGCTCGTTGCCATCGAGCACGAAGCCGAGCACTTCGCCCTGACGGAAGAAGCGCCCGGCTTGATCTTCCTGCCGCACGACGACGAATCGCCCCGTGCTCTGGCTGGAAACGACCAAGGCAGCCGCCTTTTCGCGCGCACGCGCCAGTGCCAGTGCCTCGGCCGCCAACTGCTCGCGCACGATCTCGGCACGCGGGCGGTCATTGACGAACTCGAGCGCGTACTGGGCCTCGAGCTCGGCGATGCGCGCCTCGAGCAGGGCCACGTGGGCCTCAATGGCAGGCTCGCGGTTGGCGATCAACGGCTGGCCGGGCGTCACCATCGCGCCCGGCTGCGCCAGGTAGCTGGCGACAAACCCGTTGACGCCCGCGCGCAAGGTGGCCTGCTCGGGCAGCCACACCACGCCTTCGGCCTGGCTGCGCTGCGGCGACGGCACGCTGCCGAGCAGCAAGACCAGCAGCGCCAGCGTCGCACCGAGGACCAGCCCTGCGCGGCCGCGCAGCTCGCGCAACTGGGCGCGGCTGTTCATCGCGAGGAAGATCTTGACCAGCGGCACCACCGCCATCATCACCACTGCCCACAGCGCCAGCAGCACGCCGATAAAGAAAAAGCGGGTCGCGATGAAAAGCGCGATCGCGACCGTGACCAGGATGCGGTAGAAGGTCGACGCCGCGCCGTAGACCGTCAGCCACACCGCCTCCGACAACGAATGCGCCACCGGCGTGGCACTGTCGGAACGCAGCACGAAGCGCTGCGCCAGGTAGCCCCAATGGCGTGCCGCCTGCTGCGCCAGGTTGGGCATCTCGATCAGGTCGGCCAGGATGTAATAGGCGTCGTAGCGCAGCAGCGGGTTGCCGTTGAAGATCAGGGTCGAGACGCCCGCCACCAGGATCACGTTGAACGCCAGCGCGCGCACCAGGCCCGGCTCGACCGCCAGCCAGACATAGAAGGCCAGTGCGGCCAGGAACAGCTCGACGAGCATGCCGGCCGCGCCGACCAGCGCGCGCCGCCACTTGGAACGAAATACCGTGGCCGAACTGGCGTCGACATAGGGCACCGGCATCAGCACCAGCAGCATCAGGCCCATGTCATGGACCTCGCCGCCGCCAGCCCGGGTAGCGCTGGCGTGGCCCATCTCATGCATGAATTTGATGAACGGGAACACCAGCCACAGCAGCAGCAGGTTATCGACCTGCAGCACGCGGTCGG
>JANPCW010000308.1:0-3049 GCA_031431155.1 Janthinobacterium sp.
CGTTCCCCGCGAGATATAGAAGGAGGGGCAATGATTCCAGGCATTGGTGTATTCACAGGCGTTTGTCCTTAGTCGTCATACTGTGTTGGCTTCAAGGCCGATTGTGTCATGCATGCTTGCCCCACCTGGCAGCAACCCGCAATATCAGTGGAGGCAAGACCAGCATCTGCAGCACCGGAACAAGCCCGACGCCCAAGCCGGGTATGAGCGGCATGTCGGGCGTGTAGGTCCATCGGTTGAGAACATGAATAGCAAGCAATTCGACGCCAACACCAATACACAATCCGCTTGCCAGCATCACGCCGTAGGCTTGAACGCCTGGGCGCCGGTACCAGTCAGCGCATCCGAACGCTGCCCAGCCAAGAGCGACAATCAAGCACACGAGGACACCGTCGCCCAAGCTGGCGACAAAGCAGTGCCACCAAATGTCGCCCCATTGCGTCATGCCAGCATAGAGCGGTGCCTGTGCGACTTCCCAAACATAGTTCAATGCCACGGCAATAAAAAATATGATGGCGGCCTGCTTGATTAAGCGTCCGGAAAATCCCAGCGGTTCCATCGATGCTCATCCTCGTAGCAGTACCTCATGTTTGCGCCGATTCGCAACCGCAAGCACACGACCGGCTTGCCATCGGGCGTCGAGTCACTGCGCGGTCCTACCCGAAAGCTATTGTTTCACTTCGAGCTGTGCGGCAGTAAATTGCGCGCCCGTCTTGCCATCGATGAATCTGATTTTATCTCCAACTTTTACCCGATCCAGCATGGCCGAATCGTTCACCTGAAAGACCATCGTCATCGGAGGCATTTGAAGATTTTTCAACGCATCGTGCTTGATCGTGAGCTTGCCCGCTTGCTTGTCAATTTTCTTGATTTCGCCTTCGGACTTTGAGGTGCTTGCCGCGCCCTGCGGCGATTGATTGGCGGCCCCAGCTTCGTTTGCCAAGGTGGTTGTGGTGGTTGCCGCGCTGAGTGCGAGTGCGGCAGCCAAGGTCAGTTTCGATAATGTATTCATGCTGGTTTCCTCGTGATTACTTGCCGTTGTAATGTTTGTAAATTGTATGGCGTCCGTCTGCCTGTACCAGGAGCACGTCATACGGGTCACTTCGAGAGCCTTCCATTCCCGGGGACCCCTGTGGCATCGAAGGCACCGCGAGTCCCTTCGCTTTAGGGCGCTCGGCCAACAAGCGTTTTATTTCGCTTGCGGGAACATGGCCTTCCAGTGCGTAACCCTGAATCAGCCCGGTATGGCAGGAGCCCAGTTGCTGGGGAATGCCGAATTTTTCGCGATAGTCGGACGGATTAGGCACGTTGTGCGCCTTGACCATGAAGCCGTTGGCCTTCAAGTGCTCGATCCAGCCTTCGCAGCAGCCGCAATCCTTGCTCTTATAGACTTCAATAACCGGCGCTGCAGCAGCGCGGGCATGTAATGGGGCGCTGAATGCGCTCGCCAGGATTGCGTGTAAAAAAATACGACGATTCATACCTTATCCTTTTGTGAGATTGTTCTTGCTAGCGTGCCGGAAATTTCTCGCGCACGCCATCGCTACGATGCGATAGGACACGGATGCAAGTACCCGCGCTTTGGTGCGTGATCAGGTGCGTCAGCGAACGTCGTTCGGCATTGGGTGCAACCGTTTACAGAACGTTGCCGGTGCGCTGACTAAGCGCGACCAGCCTTAGGGGGACGTTCCAGGCCAGCTGGAATATAGTTTGTGACCACGGTTGGTCGTGAACTGGCAACGACTTTCAAGCTGCCATCGACAAGCACCGGCGATGAAACTGGGGGCGGTGCGCTTGCTCCAACACAGCAGGTGGCGCAAGCGCTGCACGATGACAGCTCATGGGAATTTTGTACTGAAGGCAGCTTGTCTGCATTCGCCGAAGCGTTCAGCGAGACGCTATCTCCGGCGGCATGAGCGGTAGCGCTATCGCGATGATGGCCGCCCGCCGGTTGGATGACTTGTCCACCAGCATGGTGTGCCGGTCCACAAGTGACCTGCATAGCGGAAGCGACCCCTTGAAGGGGCAGGGCCGCTATCAACAGCCAAAGCAATAGTGTCTTGAAAGCGCGGTTCATGTTACGGATGAGTATAGCATCAGGTTCCTGCAAGGACGCCGCAGCAACGCTGTGCGGGAAATTCGTGTGTCCGATATTGGTCTGCGAATCATGCCGGCTGTTTTCTTCGGTTGTTACTACAATGGACGCCACGTGGTCGAGCACGGCGAATTATTGGCATGAGGAAGGCAAATGAACGTGAAATCGCAAAATTCGCCCAAGACGTGGGTTGATCCCGACGATGAGCTGGACCTGACGAATGAGTTTTTCGAAAAGGGCGTCTGGCGGGTTGGTGACAAGATAGTATCCCGCGACGAAGCGCGAGTGGAAGCAGGAAAGCGTCGCGGCAGACCAGCCGGGAGCGGGACAAAAAATAGCACAACTATTCGATTTGATGCCGAGGTATTGGAGACATTCAAGGCCTCGGGCGACGGTTGGCAGACGCAGATGAACGACGCGCTGAAGGAGTGGTTTAGATCTCGTTGAAGTGCTGCTTGTCATGGTGCAGCGCCTGGAAGCTTAAATCCATGGCTCAGGCTGTGGCGGAAGCATTTACGGTCGAGGCAGCTTGATTCTATCGTATCTGGCTCCGGCCAGAGAGCGACCAGAACATGGCAGCGCCGGCGGCAAGAAGGGCGCGCGTAGTGAACGAGAAATATCCTGGCCGACCGTACAGGCCCTGACAATGCTAGAAGCCAAACGCTCATCAAGGGTGTGGTTAGCCCTGGCAATCATGGATACTGCTGCCGCGAATGCATGATCGAGACAATTTCGATCGCGGTGACGTTAACTCGGTACACGACAATGTAATTGGGATGGGCAACGAGTTCACGTGTGCCAGATACCCGTCCAAGGCGGTACAAATACGGATGGTGTGGGAGCTGCGAAACAATACGCTCGATGTCGTCGTACAGGTTGAGGGCGGATTGCGGGTTACGCTCCGCAATATATTCGAGGACCGCTGCGAGATCTGCTTGTGCTTCAGCGCGCCAC
>JANPCW010000309.1:0-3415 GCA_031431155.1 Janthinobacterium sp.
TAAACACAGCGATGTCTGGTATCTTCTGGTCGATATTAAATGCACTGTTGCGCCTAGTTGACCTGTTGGCGCGACTCACTTTCATCACGAAACGAGACTTTCATGCGTTCTATCCTGTGCGTTTTGGCCGCTTTGGCGAGCGTTCCCGCAGCCGCGGAACGACTGACCCTGGACCGCATCCACGCCGACCCGGCGCTGGCTGGCCCCGGCGTGCGCAATCTGAAGGTGTCGCCGGACGGCGCGCGCGTGACCTTCCTGCGCGGGCGCCCCGATAACCAGTTCCAGCTCGACCTGTGGCAATTCGATATGAAGGACCAGAGCACAAAGCGCCTGGTCGATTCCAAATCCCTGCATCCGGACGAAGCCATTTCGGCCGCCGAAAAGGCGCGCCGCGAACGCGAGCGGACGTCGAGCCTGACCGGCATCATCAATTACAGCTGGTCGCCGGACGGCAAGCAGTTGCTGGTGCCGATCGCGGGTGATTTGTACCTGGTCGATGTGGCCAAGCCGGAGCTGGCGCGCAAGGTGGCCTCGGGCAACGTGATCGATCCGAAGATTTCGCCCAAGGGCCGCTTTGTCTCGTTCGTGCGCGATCAAAACCTGGTCGTAATCGAGCTGGCCAGCGGCGCCGAGCGCCAGTTGACAAACGACGGCAAGGGTACCGTCCACAACGCGGAAGCCGAATTCGTGGCGCAGGAGGAAATGGGCCAGACCAGCGGCTACTGGTGGGCGCCCGACGATTCCGCCATCGCCTACAAGCGCTTCGACGAGGCGCCGGTGCCGGTGGTGCGCCGCTTCGAGATCTTCGCCGATCGCACCGAGGTCGTCGAGCAGCGCTACCCGGCGGCCGGCGATCCGAACGTGCTGGTCCAGTTGATGATGGTGTCGCCGCTCACGGGCGTGCAGCGCAAGGTCGATCTGGGCCGCGAAACGGATATCTACCTGGTGCGCGCCGACTGGAGCGCGAATGCCAGGCAGTTGCTGTTCCAGCGCCAGTCGCGCGATCAAAAACGGCTGGACTTGGTGGCAGTCGACGCCGCCACGTTGGCGCAGCGCACGCTCATTACCGAAACCTCGGCCACCTGGGTCAGCATCCATGACGACCTGCGTTTTCTGAAGGAGCGCAACGCCTTCCTCTGGTCGTCTGAGCGCAGCGGGCGCAACCACCTGTATCTGTACGATATGGATGGGCGTTTGCTGCATCCGGTGTCGAGCGGCGAATGGGGCATCGACGGCGTGCTGGCGGTCGATGAAAAGGCGGGCCGCGTGTTCGTCGCATCGAACCGCGACGCCGCCACCGACAAGCAAACCTACGCGCTCGCGCTCGACGGCACCAGCGCCGACCAGCCGCAGCGCATCACGCAAGGCGACGGCTGGCATGACGCGTCGTTCTCCAAGAATGGCGAAGTGTTCGTCGACACCTTTTCCGATCCCGACACGCCGCCCCAGATCAGTGTGCGCCGTCCCGATGGCGCAATGGTGGGCTGGCTTGAGCACAATGCACTCGACGCCAGTCATCCCTACGCCCGCTTCAAGGCGGCCCATCTGCCGACCGAATACGGCACCCTGAAGGCGCCCGACGGCCAGACCCTGCACTATGCGCTGATCAAGCCGAGCAACTTCGACCCGGCCAATCGCTATCCAGTGTTCCTGTCGACCTACGGCGGCCCGCATTCGCAGCACGTGGCGCGGCGCTGGGGCAATACGTTCGACCAGTACATGGCGCAGCAGGGGTATTTGGCGTTTCGCCTCGACAACCGCGGTTCATCGCGGCGCGAACGCAAGTTCACCGACGCGATCTACCGCGACCTGGGCAAGAGCGAGGTGGCCGATCAGCTGGCGGGCATCGAATGGCTAAGCCGGCAGAGTTTTGTCGATCCCAAGCGGGTCGGCGTGTTCGGCTGGAGCTACGGTGGGTTCATGACGTTGCGCTTGCTGGCGGCGGCGTCCGACAAGATCGCGATGGGGGTGGCGGTGGCGCCGGTGACCGACTGGGCCTTGTACGATACCCACTACACCGAGCAGTTCATTGGCCTGCCGACGGTGGAGGCGCCAGCGTACAAGAGCAGCGGCGTGTTTGCCCATCTCGACGGGCTGCGTTCGCCTTTGTTGCTCATGCACGGCATGGCCGACGATAATGTCCTGTTCTCGAACTCGACGCGCCTGATCGACGCGCTGGTCAAGCGGGGCGTGCAATTCGACTTAATGACCTACCCGGGCGCCAAACACGGCATCTCGGGACGTTCCAACCAGTTACATGTCTATAAGACGATTGACGCCTTCTTCAAGAAAAATCTTAGCGAATAGTTGCGTGAACGTAGGGCGGATGAGCGAAGCGTTATCCGCCGCGTGCGACCTCGGCGGAAGGCGCTTTGCTTTTCCGCCCTACGTAATTAGCCGCTTATGCGCGATCGATCGCATCCTTCAGCACTTCCTTGGCATCGCCCACGTTTTTCTGGGTCTTGCCTTCGACCTGATTGACCAGGCCCTTGACTTGCTGCTCCTTGTTGCCTACAAGTTTGCCGGCTTCCTCTTGGATTTTGCCGCCGATGTCTTTTGCTACGCCTTTGACTTGATCTTTGTTCATTTTCAATTCCTCGCTTTTCGGTTAATCATCAATGCCGCAAGAACCCGATTTGGCTCTCGCGCCGGGTGACACGAACAGTGCGCCGTGTGCATGAACCAATATTAGTGCGAAGATGACAGGCGTTCCGTGCGCTTACGCACATTACGGCTTGCGCCATACGCTGGCCAGCCACGGTTGCTGGGCGCGCGGAAGATTCGGTGGGCGGTAGTAATGGTGCACGTGGACCAGGCCGGCCGCCGTCATGAAGCGCCGCCAGCTCTCCAGATCGTGATAACTGCCATAGCGCTCGCCGTTCCACCCTTCCTCATTGTGTCCGCGCGGGTTCGAGCTGAACAAGACTCCACCCGGCTTGAGCGCTGCCTGCAAGCGACCCAGCACTTGCGGCAGGGCCGCACCGGGCACGTGAAACAGCGCTGCGTTGGCGAATATGCCGTCGAAGTGGCCGGCCGGCAAAGCGAGGTCGATGAAATCCTGGTTCCACACGTCGCATCCGCTAAAGGCGCGTGCCATGTCGCAAAATCGCGCGGACCCATCCACCCCAATTGCGCGATGACCGAGCGCCGTGAACGCTTTCAGGTCGCGCCCGGGCCCGCAGCCCAGGTCGAGAATCGTGTAGGGCGGCGGCCCGGTGTCGATCGCATCGAGCAGCGCGGCGATGTTCTGGCTCACATCGTGATCGCGCGTGCCCTCGAAAAACTGCTCGGCATGGCGCTCGTAGTAATCGAGGGTGCGTTGCGTGATCTGGCCGATGTCTTGCGGTGTTTGCGTCATGCTGCCTCGAAATCGTAGGAAAAAATGCACCGCGCGTCGGCGCCGGGCACATTCGTA
>JANPCW010000310.1:0-1818 GCA_031431155.1 Janthinobacterium sp.
AAGATCGACCAAAGCTTTGTGCACGGCGCATGGTGCGACCAAACCGCACGCGCGATGTACGATGCCAGCCTCAGTTTGGGCAAGCAGCTCGGTATGGTAGTGGTCGCCGAAGGGGTCGAGGATCTGCAGGACTGGGAGCTATTGCGGCGTACCGGATGCGATCTGGCGCAGGGTTATTTCATTGCGCGCCCGATGCCGGCAGTTAATTTGGCCGGATGGATCGAGTCGTGGAAGCGGCGCGTGCGGCAATGGCAAGAGGTAATGGCATGACAAGCGGTGAGCGTGCCGCCCTCAAAGCGGTCGATGCCGGCGTGACGATTTTTGTTGCGTCGGACGCTGCCCCAAACCGTGGGAATATCCCAAAGGATGCTCCCTGCCGGATCAAGGCGGTTGGCCTAAGCCGACGCCGCGCGGCTTAGGCCAACCGTGTCCGGCTCGTTCGGACCCACCGGACGGCGGTCTATTCCACCTGCACGTTTCGCGAATAGTCCAACATTAACTCTTATGTCATATAGAAGACTGATGCAATGCAATGGTATAATCCTGGTCGCTGCATTTGACCTCTAGTGACTTGTTGCGCTCCATCGCTGATGAGCGACTGACAATTTGGGGGCAGAGTTGCAATTTGCAACAAACCCTGGCGGGCGTGCGCACTGAACCCTAAACCACCAACCTGTGAGAATATCCATGCTCCAAGCATATCGCCAACACGTCGCCGAACGCGCAGCACTCGGTATCCCCGCGCTGCCACTGTCCGCCCAGCAAACCGAAGAGCTGGTCGCCCTGTTGAAGAATCCGCCTAAAGGCGAAGACCAGTTCCTCGTCGAGCTCTTGACTTACCGCGTTCCGGCCGGGGTCGATGATGCCGCCAAGGTCAAGGCCGCGTTCCTGGACCAGCTCGCCAAAGGCAAGGAAACCTGCCCGCTGATCTCGCGCGAGAGCGCCACACGATTGCTGGGCACCATGCTTGGCGGCTTCAACGTCAAGCCGATGATCGACTTGCTGGGTGACGCCGTGGTCGGCGCCGCCGCTGCCGAAGGCTTGAAGAAAACGCTGCTGGTGTTCGATGCTTTTCATGACGTCAAGGAACTGGCCGACCAGGGCAATGCCAACGCCAAGGCCGTGCTGCAATCGTGGGCCGACGCCGAATGGTTCACTTCGCGCCCCGAAGTGCCGCAAAGCCAGACCCTGACCGTGTTCAAGGTCACCGGCGAAACCAATACCGACGATCTGTCGCCGGCGCCCGACGCCACCACCCGCCCCGACATTCCGATGCACGCGCTGGCGATGCTGAAAAACCCGCGTCCCGGCATCGAGGCGGACGAGCCGGGCAAGGTCGGCCCGCTCAAGCAACTCGAATCGCTCAAGGCCAAGGGCAACCTGATCGCCTACGTCGGCGACGTGGTCGGCACCGGTTCGTCGCGCAAGTCGGCCACCAACTCCGTATTGTGGTTTACCGGCGAAGACATCCCGTTCATCCCGAACAAGCGTTTCGGCGGCTTTTGCCTGGGCACCAAGATCGCCCCGATCTTCTACAACACAATGGAAGACGCTGGCGCGCTGCCGATCGAACTGGACGTGACACAGATGCATATGGGCGACGTGATCGAACTGCGCCCGTATGAAGGGCGCGCGCTCAAGAATGGCGCGGTGATCGCGGAATTTACCGTCAAGTCCGACGTGATCTTCGACGAAGTGCGTGCCGGCGGACGCATCCCCCTGATCGTTGGTCGCGGGCTGACCGCCAAGGCCCGCGAGGCGCTCGGCATGCCGCCCTCGACCCTGTTCCGCCTGCCGCAAGTACCGCCGGATACGGGC
>JANPCW010000311.1:0-3160 GCA_031431155.1 Janthinobacterium sp.
GGGGTTGGTCGAGTTGGGACATGGTGAATACTCTTATAAGTCGTTGATCGTGAGTGCTTGTTATTATTGGCGTGCGTACTGCGCGGGAATGGCCGAATGTTAGCACAGGCGCGTCGCATTCCAACCACGCATCTGGCTATATGGTGTGGGTTTGCGTTACAATTGGAGAGTATTATTAATGATGCTACTTTTTTAATCACAACAAGGAATCAGAATGGATCTCTCCAGCTTGTCAATTCAGGATTTACGCAATCTCCAGGAACAAATAAAACAACAATTGAAGAAACGCGAACATCTGGAAGTGGCCAAGGCACGCGAGCAGATTCTGGCAATTGCGCACAGCGTCGGTATTGCTTTGAAGGACCTGGTCGGTTCCAATCCCCGTAAGACTGGTACCGTGGCAGCGCGCTTTCGCAATCCGGCCAATCCATCGCAGCAGTGGACCGGCCGTGGCCGTCAACCGCAATGGATCAAGGATTGGCTGGCAAGCGGTAAATCGCTGGACGAGGTACGCGTTTAATCGATAGTCGAGCGGGCTTGGCCCAATCGAGGCCGGTTGCGTAAAGGGAAATTGCGGGGCGGGGCATTGCAGTTTGCTCCTTCGCGCGACTGGCCGGCCATTTATAATCACTGCCACGTTCTAAACTTCAAGCAATTGTTTTTTGCTATGCTTGGCAATCTCATCTCAAAGTCTTCAATTTAGTCTATTTAGTCGATTATCCGCCTCCAGCCGATACGCTTCGCGCCATGCGGCCAACGATCTCGCGTCGTACAATGGCGCTCATGACTATTCAAAATTCCCAAGAATCTTTGCAGCCCGCTACGATCCACCCTTTCGCAGCGCTGAGCCCGGATTGCGTGCTCGACGCGCTCGAGAGCATCGGTTTGCGCGGCGACGGGCGCTTGTTGGCATTAAATAGTTACGAGAACCGGGTTTATCAGGTCGGCATCGAAGATGCGCAGCCGCTGGTGGTGAAGTTTTATCGGCCTGGGCGCTGGAGCGACGCGGCCATTCTGGAAGAGCATGGGTTTGTGCAGGAGCTGGTCGAGCGCGAGATTCCGGTGGTACCCGCGCTGGCGCTGGCCGGCAATCACACCCTTCATCGCTTCGATGGCTTTCGCTTTGCCGTGTTCCCCAAGCATGGCGGGCGCGCGCCCGAGCTGGAAGACCGGGCGACCCTGGAATGGATGGGTCGTTTCATCGGACGCATCCATGCAGTGGGTGCGCTGAACGTGTTCCACGAGCGGACGGCATTGAATATTCAGACCTTTGGCAGCGAGCCGCGCGACTATTTGCTGGCCAACGGCTTCATCCCGCCCGAGCTGCTGGCGGCCTACAGCAGCGTGGCCGCCCAAGCACTCGACGGCGTCGAACGCTGCTTTGCGCGGGCCGGCGGAGCGGACCAGATTGCACTGCTGCGGCTGCATGGAGATTGTCATTCAGGTAATGTCTTGTGGACCGGCGGCGGCCCCCACTTCGTCGATTTCGATGACAGCCGGATGGGGCCGGCAGTGCAAGACCTGTGGATGCTGTTGTCGGGCGAGCGTGTCGACATGGTGCGCCAGATGGCCGATATTTTGGCCGGTTACGAGGATTTCTGCGATTTCGATCCGCGCCAGTTATATTTGGTGGAAGCCTTGCGAACGCTGCGCCTGATCCATTATTCGGCCTGGCTGGCGCGGCGCTGGGACGACCCCGCCTTTCCCGTTGCATTTCCATGGTTTAACACGCAGCGCTACTGGCAAGACCGGATTCTGGAGTTGCGCGAGCAAATCGCCTTGATGGACGAGCCGCCGCTGTGGCCGGTGTGAGTCGATCTGCGTATTAAAAAGCCTCAGTGATACGTTTCCCATATCGTTCACCGCATTCATTGCGCGAAATGGCACGGATTTCCCCCTCTCTTTGCCACGCCGGTTGCCTGGCCCCTATCCGATAATGGGGTGTTCCCGTTCACATCCTGTGGCGGCGCACCACGAAGCGAGAACCGGATATGGAATCGAATCAACCGAATCAACCGAATCAACCGAATCAACCATTTTCCATTGCATTGCCAGCCACCGACGCCGCGCCCGTTGATGAGGCCGCGCTCTGTGCGCCCGCAGCGCCAGCACGCGCACAAATGGAAATGAAGGCGATCCATGCCGCGATCGCGCGGGTGGAAGCCGAATCGAAAGCGGCCTGCGCGGCCGAAAACCGGGCCCACGCAGAAGAGCGCGCCCGCGTGCTGGCCGACGAGCGCTCCGCCGTCGATGCCGCCGCCGCAGCAGCCGCGCTGCAAAACGCGCAAGCGTCGGAAGCGGCGATCGAAGCGAACCGCGACCGCCTGGAAACCCTGCGCGCGGCGGCAGAGGCTAGTGCAGCCCGGCTCGACGCCGTGCGCCAGGAGACCGCCCAGCTGCGATTGCGGGTCGAGACCGACACCCAGATCCGGCTGGCTGCGGAACTGCGCGCCAAAGCCGAACAAGAGACGCGCCGGCGCGCCGCCGACCAGATCGCGGCCGAATCGGAGCGCGCCGAGCAAGCCGCCAAGGCCACCGAACAGTTGATGATGCAAACCGAGCAGGCCCGCTTGCAGGCGCAAGAGCGGGTGGCCGCGGTGCATGCGGCGCGCGACGAAGTGGCCGGGATCGCCTCGGCCGACGCGCGCCAGGCGACCCTCGCGGCTGGCTCGACAACTCGGCCGTCGTGTTCCCCGCCGCCGCGGTGGTCGCCTCCCTCACCGCGCTGGCCACCGCCGAGGTGACCGGCGTGCTCGTCGTGCTGCTCGCCGTGTCGCTCGTGCCGTGGGCCTTCCTGGCCGGTGGCGTGCGCGTGCCCGACTGGATGATGACCGTGGGCATCGTGGTGCCCAGCGTGATCAGCATCCTGCACTGCAAGACCGTGGGACCGGAGTTCAACCTGCTGCTGCGGGAGCGACGACTGGTCGACCAGCTGGAGCGGGCCCGCAACCTGCTCGGCGACGCCGCCGAGGAGCGTCGGCGCGTCGCCCGCGAGATCCACGACATCGTCGGCCACTCGCTCACCGTCGTGTTGCTGAACGTGGCCGGTGCGCGGCGTTTGGTGCGCACCGACCCCGACGCCGCCACCGAAGCGCTGAGCCAGGCCGAGCACCTGGGCCGCGAGAGCCTGGAGCAGATGCGCGAAGCGGTCGGCCTGCTG